>JBIIJA010000156.1:0-5641 GCA_044234195.1 Cyanobium sp.
TGGTGGCGTGATCTGGATGGTGGCAGGGGGCCGGGAAGGCTTCACCCTCTCCGGCAGCAATCCCCTGGCCACCAATGGTTGGGGTGCCCATTCCCCCGGGGGCTACGGCTTCTGGGCAGCTTTGGTGATTGAAGTGGTTCTCACCTTCTTCTTCCTCCTTGTGATCCTTGGTGCCACCGATCGTTTGGCTCCCACAGGCTTTGCCGGCGTGCCGATTGGCCTGGCCCTGACCCTGATCCACCTGATCAGCATTCCTGTCACCAACACGTCGGTCAACCCTGCCCGCAGCACCGGTGTGGCCATGTGGGTGGGAGGCGATGCAATGGGCCAACTCTGGCTCTTCTGGCTCGCTCCCATCGTTGGCGCCCTTTTGGCCGGCTGGGTGCACACCGCTTTCCTGAGCACCGAAGCTGATTACTGATCCCCTCCGTCACAGGACTTCTCTCGGGGCTCGCAAGAGCCCCGTTTTTGTGGGGTGCCTCCCAGGCCATCGCCATCAGCTCCCTTCTTCTGAAGAAAAGCGGGAAAGGGCTTCCAGCAGCATCTCCACATCCTCTGGGGTGGTGGTGACATGGGTGCAGGCCCGCAGGCAGGCCGGATCCTTGAGGCTGCGCAGCCATATGCCCTGCTCCCCGAGCCGGCTCACCACCTGCTCGGGCGCAATCAGGGAGCCATCGCGGCGATGGAGCTGAAAGCTCACCAAACCAGCTGGCGGGGGGGCTTGGAGCAGGGGTCGGCAGCCGGGCACCAAGGCCAAGCCTCTCCAGAGCGCCTCAGCTTGCCCCTGAAGGATCGCCAGCCGCTCCTGCGCTGAGCCCACCGCATCGAGCAGGGACAACGACGTGTGAAGTCCGCTCAACAGGGGAGTGCAGGAGGTGGCCACCTCAAAGCGCCGCCCATCGCGATGGAATCCCTCACCAGCGTCGTCTTCCGAGCGCAAGGTGCGCCAGCCAATCAAGGTGGGGCGACTCTCCGCAAGCAACCGCTCAGAGAGCAACACTCCCCCCAGCCCCTCCGGCCCGCAACACCACTTGTGGCCCGTGAAGGCATAGAGATCGGCGCTGACCGCATCGGGGGCCACGGGCAGGCTGCCGAAACTCTGAGCCCCATCCACCAGCAACCAGGGTCTTTGGGGATGGGCGGCAAGCCGTTCGGCCACGGCGGCAATCGGCATCCGCTGGCCGGTGCGCCAGAGCAGGTGGGAAAGCACCACCAGGCGGGTTTGGGGGGTGAGGCCCTGTTCCAAGGCCTCAAGCAAAGGCGCCCTCTCGCTCTCCGCATCGCCCAGCAGCTGCTGGACCGGCAGGGTGTGAATCCGCAAGGCAAAGCGATGGGCTAACTCCCGACAGGCCGCCACCACCCCGTCATGCTCCCCATCGCTGATGAGGAGTGCATCACCTGGGTTCCACGGCAAGCCCCACAGGGGAAGCACACAGCCCATGGTGACGTTTTCGGTCAGGGTGAGGCGATGGGAAGGGGCACCACACCACTGGGCCACATGGTGTCGCAGCCGGGAGGTTTCCTCCTCCAGAAAGGGCCACATCGCCGCGGTGAAGGGCCCCAGCTCCTGAATCCGCCGCCAGGTGCTCACGATCGCCTCCAGCGATGGAGTGGGGAGAGGGCCCTGACCTCCATAGTTGAAGTAAGTCTTGTTGGCCAGGGCAGGGCAGAGATCCCGGAGGTGGCTGGCGGCTGGGTGGGTCAAAGGGGGCGGAGTAGGGGAGGGAAACCTCTGACACTACTGACGATTGTTAAGGGTTTTGGGCATGGCGCTGGCTCCGGATGCGAGCCCAGGAGCCCAGCACCCGCAGGAAGGACCGGCTGCCATGGCACCCCTCGACCTTTATCTGAAGCGTGTCCAACGATCTTGAGTGCCACTAGCCCCCTCGGCCCTACAGCGTTCTCTAGGGGCTGGACTCCCCAACCTGGGTTCCATCCATCTGCACATGCCAGGCCTTGAGCCCTGCATGAATGCCACACCTGTGTCCATGAGGCATGTCACCAGAAGAGGCAACAGCTGAATGGCTCCCCAACTGCTTCTTGGAGAGCCGAGGCGCGTTGCCACCTCAACCTGGCGCCTTCCAGACCTGACACAGCGGTCCTAGAGCACCTGACCCACGGCCACCGCTGCCACCGCGGAGAAGAGGGTGATGCTGAAGGCGGTAAGGGGATTTTGGCCCTGGGCCACGGCCAGGGTGGTGATCACCCCTGCGCCCAGGCTTGCCACCGCGAGCTGGGTGGGAAGATCTCCCTGAAAACGAGGACCGGAAAAGCGGGGACCAGGGCCGGGGAGCATGGGCTCTGACAGGAGACTTCGCAGACGCTATGCGGGGTTTTTCGATCCATCCAGGTCCTGGGAAAAGTTGTTACCCAGCGTGGAAGTTCTTCACACAACCGTTACAACTCGCCGCCCACCCTTTGGCCAGATGCCGTTCTGGCGCGGCCGCTGCTCGCCCACTGGCGCAGGGCTTCCAGTTGTTCCCGGGCGGTGCGAGAGAGGGGCACCAACTGGCTGGCAGCCGCAATCAGATCGGGCTCCTGCAGATCGCGATTCTCGCCAAAGGCCAGGTGCATGGCCTCAATGACCGTTTGCTCCAGCTCGGCCCCGGAAAACCCTGCCGTGCGATCCACCAGCACATCGAGGGGGATCGCATGGGCCGGCCGCCGGCGCCGCAACTGAAGATCGAGAATGGCACGCCGCTCCTGGGCATCGGGGAGTTCCAGGAGAAAAATCTCGTCGAAGCGGCCCTTGCGCAGCAGCTCAGCGGGCAACCTCTCCACCGCATTGGCCGTGGCCACCACAAACACAGGACTGGTTTTTTCCGCCATCCAGGTGAGCAGACTCGCTAAGACCCGCTGGCTCGTCCCCCCGTCGCTGCGGCCGTCGGCGGTTCCAAAGGAAAAGCCCTTGTCGATTTCATCAATCCAGAGCACGCAGGGCGCCAAGGCTTCCACCCACTGGATCATCTCCCGCGTTCGGGCCTCACTGGCCCCCACCAGCCCAGCAAACAGCCGCCCCACGTCCAACCGCAACAGGGGCATCGACCAGCTGTGGGCAATGGCACGCGCCGTGAGGGATTTGCCCGTGCCCTGGGGCCCCACCAGCAACACCCCCCGGGGCAGGGGCAAGCCAAAACGGCGTGCCTCCTCGCTGAAGGCCCGGTGCCGTTGCTCCAGCCAGTGTTTGAGGGCCTCCAAGCCACCGATATCGGCAGGTGTGGCTTCGGTGGGGCAATACTCCAGCAATTCGCTGCGGGCGATCGCCAACCGCTTCTCTTCCAGCACCTCCGCCAAATCATCCGGCCCCAGCTGCCCGCGGCGGGCCAAGGCCCGGGCCGCCAGCTGCCGCACACGCTGCTCGCTCAGGCCATGGCAGGCGGCTGTGAGCTCCCCGAGCAGCTCCTCCGGCAGGGGATGGCCGCTGGCTTGGGCGATGGAAGCCAACAGCCGCTCAATCGCAGGCGCATCGGGCAGGGGGAGCTCCAGGGCGGTGATGCTGTCCTGCAGCTCGCCGGGGAGATCCCAGCGGGGGGCCGTGATCACCAGCGTGAGGGGCCCCTGGCGCAGGCGACTGGCCAGGTTGCGCAACCGCCGACAGATGCCCGCATCCTCCGTGAAACGGTGGAAATCCTTGAGCAGCAACATCGCCCCCTGCTCGGTGGGCACGTTGGCCATCACCTCCAGGGCCCCCATCGGATTGCGGGCGGCCTCCCCCTCCCGACCTGGCGCCCCCTGCAGGCCGCTAATGAAATCCCAAGCCCATAGCGGTCGCCCCCCCAGCTTCCGGGCCACCTGTTGCAGCAGGGCCTCCACCCGCTCTTCCTCCAGGGTGCGGATCCAAAGGATGGGGGTGCGTGAGCGGATCAGGAGATCCAACTGCTCCACCAGCGAGGGAGGGGTCATGTCCCTGACTCAGGTTTGCGACGGAACGGTTGGCGAGGAACTGAAGGAGGACCGGCTCAGGGCCTGGAGGGCAGCCCAACGGGGATCGACCACTGACGGGGCGCTCCCCCAACAGGCCGGCCCCGGGCAGTCCGCGCCGCAGCGGTTCACCAGCGGAAGCTGCAAGCTCAGTTGCTCAAAGAGCCAGCGTTCTGGATCAAAGCTGCCTGCCGGATCCAGCCGATCATCCAGATCTTCCCCCAAGGGAGCGGGCAAGATCTCCGTTGGCGATGGGGGACCACCGCGGCATTCGATCAGTTCCTGCACATCGGCCCGCAGAACATGGTTGAACTGCTGCAGGCAACGGGCACAGCAGAGGGTGACAATCGCCTCAGCTTCCGCCGTCACCTCCAGAGCCGTGCCGTGGTGGATCACCCGAAGGTGGCCCCGAACGGGGGTGAGGCTCTCCAGATCGGCGATGAATTGATCCACCAGCCACTTCTTGCCTTCGGAAAGGGCTCGCAGCTCCGCAAGCATCACCGGCCTGAGCGGGGCGTTCACTTTTTGGAGTTGGGTTCGAACGGGAGCCTGTCGCCGCCAGCGGAAGCGCTCACGGTGACAGCGCCATTGGGCTGGGCTGCCATTTGCTTTTCCAGAATTTGCTGCAGATTGTCAGGCAGGGTTTCGCGGCTGAGCAAATAGGTTTGCAAGCCCTGGAAGATGTTGGCCACCACCATGTAGAGCAGCACCCCAGCCGGTAAGGGGAAAAAGAGGAACATCGCCGTGATCATCACGGGGGTGATCTTGTTGGCCGTGGCTTGCTGGGGATTGGCTGGCATGCCCATGCCCGAAAGGATTTGGCTGACAAAGAGCGTGGCGCCGAAGGCAGCCACCAAAATGGCGATGTCCCAATTGATGGCTCCATCGGTGACGAAGCCCACCTGGCCCAGGGCCTTGATGAACAGGAAGCCACTGCGGGCAGCCAGGCCAGGGATTTTGCCCTCCACCACCGCGTCGCCAGGGCTCACGGCATGGATGGTGCCGTCCTGATCCACCGTCACCACGCCCTCACCCTTGGTGACGCTCCAGGTGGGACGGAACGCCTCGCCGTTCTCCACACCGCTGAGCACGGCATCAAAGCTGGAGCCGTCTTTTCCGTGGAGGGAGACCGTTTCACTGTCGCCGACCCCCAGTTTTGTGCCCTTTTCCAGGGTGCCGATCACCGGCACATGCTTGGTGGCGGTGACGAAGATGGAGTGGCTCGGTGTGTTGAAGGGCTTGGCTTCCACCGCAGCGATCTGCTCCTGGGGAAGCACCTTCACATTGAAGGTGTAGGGCACATCCGCAAAGGGTGAGCCTCGCAGGGTGGCAAAGAGGGCAAAGAGGATCGGCATCTGCACCAGCAGGGGCAGGCAGCCCGCGAGGGGGCTGCCGAACTCCTGCATCAACTTGCCCAGTTCCTCCTGCTGCTTCTGGGGGTTGTTCGCATACTTGGTCTTGATCTCCGCTTGCCGCTGCTGCATCACGGGTTGGGCGATGCGCATGCGCCGGGCGCTGCGGATGGATCCGGCACTGAGGGGGAAGAGCGCCAGACGGATCACCACCGTGAGGGCAATGATCGCCAGGCCATAGCTGGGCACCAATCCATAGAAGAAATCCAGGATGGGCAGCAGCAGGTTGTCGGAGATGTAGCCGATCACAGATGGGGCCTAAGGGAAGTAACAGTGGTTCAGTGTGCCTGATGAAGGTCACCAGGAGC
>JBIIJA010000364.1:0-2870 GCA_044234195.1 Cyanobium sp.
GCGATAGGGGGGAAAAGACGGAGATCCGCCTTTTCAGGAGGCGGCGGCATCAGGGCTGACAAACCCAGTGGATACCTTTGCGGTTTTGCTGGTCTTCACAGAGGCTTTTCGCCGTTCCTCGATGTAGGCCTCCGCCTCGCGGAAACGTGGCACAGAGCGCATTTCCAGCTTGGAACCATCTTCGAGCACCAACACCATGTCGCCCCAGGTGCCCAAGCCCCTTGGGGCGGAGCGCACCTCACGGATCTGGCTGTAGACCACCTGGGTGCGCTCACGGCCCATCCAGCCGCCATTCACCTCAATGCGACGGCTGGTGATGCGGTAACGCAACCACACCGCCCGCACCAGGGCCGCAACCGCAAAGGGCAGTCCGATCAAGGTGAGGCCGAAGAGCAAATTGAGGATCAGGTCGCCAAGGGCGGGACCCCCTTCGTAGAAGACACTTTCTTGAATACTGGCTCCCGCCGGCACCGGTGGGTCCTGGGTGCTCATCAGCGCAACCCTGCCTTCTGCAACAACAGCAAACATTCTCCCAGGAGGTGGGACTCCTCCGCGTCGATGCTGCCGGGCTTCAGGCTGAACACCAGCCAGCTGGGGCGCTTGGGCTCAGGCGGCGTGCTGGTGAGCAGACCCTGGACAAGACGCCGCAGATGGTTGCGACGCACCGCCCTCTTGCTCACCTTGCCACTGACAATGACCGCACAGCGCCAAGGACTGGTGGGATAAGCCCGATCTCGGGGGGGCAACAGGGCCAGATCTTGCTCAAGAACTCGCAGGGTGAGCCATTGGCCATGGAAGCGTTGACCGTGGCGATACAGCCGATCAAACACCCGCAGGCCCCGGAGCCGATGCTTCTGGGGCAAGGCCACAGAACGAACCCCACAACGAGGCTAGACGGCCAATCTGGCCCTGCCCCGACGGCGGCGGGAGCGGATCACCCGGCGACCGGTGTGGCTCCGCATCCGCACCCGAAACCCGGAAACCCGCTTGCGTTTGCGGCTGGTGCCCTCCAGTGTGCGCCTGGTCATGTTGCTTTTTACTCAGCCACCCACCCTACCAGCCCACTGTTAGTTGGACATGTTGGGGTCGATCTGAATCAGCCAGCTGCCAAGGTAACTGGAGATCGGAATGTCCCCTGGAGCCTGGGCCATGGCATTGAACTGATACATGCCGATGTTGTAGGGATTGAAAATGCGCATGTAGACGCCGATGGTTTGCTTGTCGGAAATCGGGGTTTCCGGGAAGATTTCAATCGTGCGCGCCTTCTCATTCACTTCGATGGTGGCCGGAATTTGCTTTTCGCAGCGCGTGCGTTTGAGCATGCCACCTTCACTCATCCGACACAGCTTGACCCGTTTGGGATCAATGGAGCTGTCAAAGCTTTTCGGCATCGACACCGTCAACTTGAGGATGGCCGTTTTGCGATCCTTGGGCCTGAGAATTAAGTAGTAGTCAGAAAGCTTCAGCCGCTGGGTATCGGATTGAAAGAAATAAAGTTTGCGATAATCCTTGCTGTTATCCCAGCGGAATTCCAGCAGGCCTGGGGTGCCCTGGGCCTGGCTGGGCTGGGGGCCCACAACAGCTCCTCCCAAGAGCTGGACGAGGGCTAGACCAGCCCCCAGACCAACAAAGGCAGAGCCGCGGGCAGGCCGAGAAAGGGGAGAGGTCAAGGACAGAGAAGGGTTGGGGGTGGGGCACAGAGCGCCCCAGAGGGCCCGCAAGGCTTGAGGCACCGGGAAAGGCATGACGCGCCCGTGGGTCTTCAAATTCTCCTGAGCCGGCCCAATCCACCTGGGGTCTAGTGGTCGGCGGGGGAGCTGGCTGGAGCGCTGCCGGCCCGATCGGGGCGAAGGCGCGACGCCTCCCGCAGATAGGGATGGACCAGACCCTGGCCAGCCTCCAACCAGGCATGGGCCAGCAACCGAATGCAGCGAGGCAAATCGCCGGGTACCGCCATCTGCTGGCAATCCAGAAGGGCCACATCGCTCCAGCCCACACGCCGTCGGGCGATGGCAGCCGGGAAGCAAGCATCCAGGTCGGCCGTGACGGAGAACGTGACGGACAGCAGCCGGGATCCCTCGAGGTGGTTCGCGACCATCAGGGCCTCGATCAGCTCGCTGACCGCCTCCTCAATGGCCTCACAGGTGTTGGCGGTTGCCGTGGTCGCCCCACGGAGGGCGCACAACACCAGGACAGGGGCAGCCATGGACATCGGGTGTGGGTTAGGGGCGGTAGAGCCAGAGCGGTTGGCCGCTCAATCCAATCTCCATGGTGATGAGCTGGCGGAGTTCCCGCAGCAAGGAGCGTCCTGGGATCAGGCCAGCAAAACGCTTCGGGGGCTTGCCGAAGGTGACGGTTTTGGCGTGAAGGGGGTCGAGACCGGCAAGTTCGGCGGCCAGTCGTCGGGCGGCCTCCTCATCCCCCAAGACATCCACAAGCCCAAGATCCTTGGCCTGGGCACCGGAGAACACCCGGCCATCGGCAAAGCTCCGCACCTGGTCTTCCGAAAGGCCGCGGCCCTGGGCCACAGCCGTCACAAATTGGCCATAGCTGGAATCAATCAGCTCCTGCAGCAGGTGCCGTTCGGCTTCCGTCAGGGCCCGATCCGGCGAGAGAATGTCTTTGTAGAGACCACTTTTCACGGTTTCGAAGCGCACCCCCACGCGCTCCAGGAGGCGGGATAGATCGTTGCCCCGCAGGATCACCCCAATGGATCCGGTAATCGTGCCCGGATTGGCCACGATGCGATCGGCTCCCATCGCGACGTACACCCCGCCGGAGGCCGAGATGTTGCCGAAGCTGGCCACCACCTTGCAACCCTTCTCCTGCAGACGCTTCAACGCCGCATGAATTTCCTGGCTGTCGCCCAC
>JBIIJA010000029.1:0-10843 GCA_044234195.1 Cyanobium sp.
GCCAATGCCTTCGCCAGCCTGAGCCCCCTGCCTTTCGGCATCTACATGCCCTTGGCCGTGCTCGCGGTTTGCACCGGCACCTTCGGAGGCTCCATCGTGCTTGGCCAGCAGCGCCTCCTGGGGTCGGTGCTGGGGATGGGATTGCTGATCCTGGGGCTTAAGGGCCTGAGCGGAATCGCCTTCCCCCTGGCCATTGCCCTCACCCTTGGCGCAATGCGCCTGCTGGGAGGGCTGCTGGGCCTGGAAGTGGGCTACAAGGTGGGCGGGATGATCATCGTGATGGGCTGGCTGGTGCACGATGAGCACCTCGCCAGCTGGGTGCCCTTGCGCCTCTTCTGGACCGCCGCCGGCATTGTGCTGGGCGTGCTAAGCATGCGGATGATCTGGCCCGCCAGGGCCCTGCCCGAGGCCTGGGGACACCTGAGTTCCCTGCTTCAGGCCCTGGCCCAGACCCTGGAGCAGGTGGCCGGCCAGCTGGATGCCCCTGGCGGCCCATCTGAAACTGCTAGATCCGATGGGGCGCCAGGGGCGTCAGTGCAGGCTCTGCAACAACAGCTCGGAAGCCTCCGGGCCGGCCTGCCCGCCGTGGCGAGCGAGCTGGGGGGGGCGACCCACCACCCCCAAACGCGGCTGCTCCTGATGCTCCTAGACACCTGCGGTGCCCTGATCAGTGTGCTGGATGGGCTCTTGCGCCATGCCCCAACGGCCGGTGCGACAGGCACCCTGCTGACGCTGCAGGGGGGAGAGGCCGCAGTGGTGCGGGCTGTGGCCGATCGGCTACGGCTCTGGGTGCCCCTGATCCGCCAACCCTGGCCCGATCCGCTGCGTCCCCTCTCCCTACCCCCCTGGCGTGCGCCCACCAGTTGGCAGGACCTTCACCCTTTGCTCACCGACCACAGCCTCTCTGGGGCGGAGCTGCCCCGGCTGCGCCGTCACGCGTCGCGGCTGGTGCTCTGCGGACAGGCTGAGCGGGCCATCCGCCGCACCGAGGCCCTGTGGCAATCCCTCACCACCAGCCCCCGTGCCTCCAGGGCCCTCACTCGTGGAGGTGCTCCCCCTTGACCCGGGCTGACAAAGCAAGCCGATCCTCACGAAGCCGCTGGCCCTCAGCCCGGGGCCGAACCTGGCAGCTGGCGGCGGTGGCCGCCCTGCTTTTGCCCCTGGAGCCCTGGGGAGTCAAGCCAGCCGCTGCCCAGGGCACTCCCCTCCTCGGCCGTGGCACCGAACGGCTGGAAAAGAGCTGGCGGGAGCTCGACCGGGAGCTGCGGCTGCTGGACAAGCTGCTCCCCACCGAACCGGAGGCCAGACCCAATCTGCTCGCCCCTGTTCCCGCGCTCCCCTCCGTTCTGCTCCGCTCCAATGGACCCGCCGAAGGGGAGGTGGATCCGGCACGCATCATCCCGCTACCACCCCTCAGCCTGCCCCAACAGGGCCAGCTCCAAGCGGGGGGCATCCAATCGCTGAGCCTGGACCAAGCCCTGGCCATCGCCTTCGCCGCCAACCCCGGCCTCCAATCCCGGCGGCAGGAGGTGGCCAGCGCCCTGGCCCTTGTGCAGGCCGCCCTTGGCTCCTACTGGCCCAGGCTGGAGGCCCTCGCTGCGGGCTTGACGGGGCAGAGCGGCACCGGCACCAATGCCCCGGTGGGCAATGAAAACCTCCGCCTTGGGCCCCTCTTTTCCCCCGGTGGAGCCTTTGCGGTGCCCAGCGGAGGCGCCGCCTCGTTCACCACCACCACCACCTTTGGCTTTGCGGGGCTGCAGTTGGGTTACGAGGTGCTCGACTTTGCCCGTACCCCCCGGGTGCGGGCCGCCCAGGCGCGCTTGCAGGAGCAACGGCAGGCCTATGCCAACCAGTTGCGGCAGCTCCAGCTGCAGGTGAGCGAGGCCTACTTTCAACTCCAGCAGGCCGATCAAACTGTCCGCATTCAGGATGCGGCGGTGCGAAATGACCTGCTGATCCTGCAGGACGCCCTCGACCTCAAGCAGGCCGGGCTCGTTCCCCGACTCGACGTGCTCCGCCGGCAGGCGATCGAAGCCGCCAACCAGGAAAGCCTGATCCAGGCGATGGCCGATCGGGCGATCGCCCGCCGTCAGCTTGCGGTGCTGCTCAACCTGCCGCCGAATCTCACCCCCAGTGCGAACGATCCAGTGGTGGTGCTGGGGAGGTGGCCCCTCGATTTGGAGACCAGCCTGATGCATGCCTACCGCGGCAACCCTGCTCTAGAGACCCTTCTGGCCACCCGAGAGGCCCTTGTGCAGCAACGGCAGGCCAGCCTGGCTGCCCTGCTGCCTCGGCTCTCGCTGGTAGCCCGGGCCGGCGGCACGGGCAGCAACGTCCACACCACCGACCTCCAACTGCGCAACGGGGGCTGTTGCGGCACCACCGTGATCCCCATCCAGAACACCACCACCGCCGACTGGTCGGTGGGGCTCAGCCTGCAGTGGTTGCTGTTTGATGCGGGCACCACCCGGGCGGAAGGCAGGGCGCTGGCGCACCAGGCCGCCGCCATCGCCCAGCGCTTCGCTAACGAGCGGGAGACGATTCGCCTGCGGCTGGAAACCGCCTTCTTTAACCACGAGGCCAGCCTGGCCCGTTTGGCCTCGGCCCGCAGGGGAGTGGCGGCCGCGTTGGAGGGATTTCGGGATGTGCGGTTGCGCTACAAAACAGGCCTCTCGAATGAGGTGGAGGTTTCCCTCACCCAAGAGCGGCTGATCGCCAGCCTGGTGCAGAGGCTCAACGCCACTGTGGCTGTGAACATCACCTACGCGCGCCTCCTGCGCGAACTCCTGCCGACGCCCAGCGATCCAACGCTCCCGGTGCGGCCCCAGCTGCAGCTGTCGCCCTAGCGGGGGCGGGAGGCCCACCAGCGTTCGATCCGATAGCCGAGGATCACCAGCAACACCACCAGCCAGAACCACAGTTCCGGCGGGTTGGCATGAAACAACACCAGCAGAAGCACCACCTCCGCCACCAGCCAGGGAAACTCCTGCCGCAGCAGACCCGATGGCATCCAGGAGGGGGAGGGCCGCTCGGTCATCGCAGGCTTCAGGGAAGGCTCCCAGGCTGCCGCAGGGAGGGGCGATCCCAATTGCGGTCGATGGAGCGGCTGCGATAGCCGCCGGTGAGGGAGCGGAATCCCGGGAGGACATAGGAGATGGGGGTGCGCCACTCCACATAGGCGTAGGTGGCCACCGTCAACCCCTCACGAACGGGGAACACCCCACTGCCTTGCGAGAGGGTCCAGCGGTAGCCATCCCGGCTGGTGGGATCCCGCTGCAGCTCGATCTCGGCGCGCATCACGGGGCCATTCTTCACAAGGGACGCCGCTAGCTGGGGGTTGCCGACCGTGGTGGAGATGTCTTCTTCCGTGGCGGGAAGGGTGAGCACCTGCTTCACCTTCCCCTCGATGCCACCAAAACGGCCCCGTTGATTCCATTGCGGCACCACCTCCACCGGCAGGCCGGGGGGAAGACGCCGGGCATCGGCGGGAGAGAAATAGGCCACCGCCTTCAGCCGGTCTGCGGCGTGATCCCCGCTCGGACCGCGGCCGATCGTGCCCAGCCGCTGGCCCAGGGCCACGGTCTGCCCCTCGATCACCTGGAGGTCGAGCACCCGGCCATCCCGCTCAGCCAGCACCCGTCCGTCGAAGTCGAGGCGGGCCTGGGTGACCCGGATCTCGCGGCGCAGATCCTCGATGCGGTAGCGGCGCTGCAGGGCTTCGGTCTCCACAGCGAGCTTCACCTTTTCGTAGTCGCTCACCACTTTTTTCTCTTCGATCCGAATCTGATCGAGGCTGGCGCCGGTGCTGGTGAGACCCTGCTCGGCGCCCACCACCTCGGTGGAGAGGGGAGCTACCACCTGCCGGCGGGCGAGCCATTCGAGGTTGCGCAACTTGCTGGCGTAGGTGCTCTGCAGGGTGTCGAAACGCCGTCTGTCTTCCCGGAGCTTGGCCAGCGCTGTCTCCAGGGCCGCACGCTCGGCTTGCAGCCTCAGGCCATCCCGCCCATCCAACTGGGCGTTTTGCCGTTCCAGAAGCGCCAGATTGCCTTTCTGTTGCTGCAGCTGCTTCTCCTGAACGGGTAGGGCGATCTCCATGAGCACCTGGCCGCGACGCACGGGCTCGCCCACCCGGACCAGCCGCCGCCGCACTTGACCGGCCGCCCGGGCATCCAGCACGCCCGCGTTCTCCGGATAGATCAACACCCCCTCGCCACGCACCTCGGTGGGCACCGGGCAGAAGAGGGCCCATCCCACAACTCCGCCCACCATGGCGAGGAGGCAGAGACCCACCTGATCGTGCTCGGTAAGGCCCTGCCAGCGCTGGCGCAGGTTGGTAAGGGGCGGGGGGGGGCTGCTGGGCAGGCCGTTCATTGATCCAGCCTATCGAGCAGGGCACACGAGAGGTCCCCCGGATCACGACCAGACCAGAACGTCCCTTCTCTTTCTGATGAGATCAAAGCAGGGTGCGGATCAGATCGCTGATCAAGAGATTGTCAAGCGAAAGGATCCCTCCTCCGCAGAGGATGAGCACCAGGGCCATCACGGCATACATTGCCGCCTTCTCCCAGCGTGGCGGCTCACCGACACCCATGGGACCGGCGTAGTCGCCCTCTGGAATCTGGTAAGGGTCGGGGGCGATGAATGGAAACCCCGAGCGGATCTCCAGCACCATTGCATAGACCATCGACACCAGGATGGCCAGAGCGGCGATTGGCGTGAGCAGGCCCAGGACCAAGGCGATGCCCCCACCGAACATGGAGGCGGCGGAGAGGAAACAGAGCCACTCCGGGGTCTTCATGGCGGTGGCCCAGGTGCGCAGATTGCGCAGTTTGGGCCAGCCGTGGCGGATAAAGGCCAAGCCCGTGAACAGCCGCAGGAGGAGGAGGCCGATGCCTGTAAGCCCGCTGCCAGAAGGGGGCACAAGGATCTCCACCAGGCTCACATCGATTGGTTCGAGGGTTTCGATCACATGATCCTGGCCAACCTGTTCAGGGTATGGAGGCCGGCGGACTCCTGCCACCAATGGTGACCACACGCTTACCTATCCGGCAGTGCCCCCTCGCCGACTGGGCTTCCATCGGCTTAACGCGCCCCACATCAGCTCCGTGCCAGGCAGTCGCATGGGCCGCCGCCTGTGGCCCACCCCGGAGACCTGCTGGCCTCCACGTACTGCCTCGGGGCCCTGGGGAGGACTCTGACGATCATGTGATCTGCTCGGCCAAGGCGTGGTACACCCCACGGCTCATCAGCAGACGCCCCACACCCGCCCCGAGCACAGAGGCCAGCAGAATCCCGGGCAACAGCTGCTGATCGCCCGCCAGACGGAGGGAAAACAACAGGCTCATGATCGGGAGCTGGGTGGCCCCGGCCAGGGACGCCGCCATCCCCAGCGCCAGACCCAGGTGGCCGATCCCCAGTGGATCTCCAATGGTGCGGCCCAGCACGGCGCCCAGGGCCAATGCTGGATCGATCAGCCCGCCCGGCACGCCAGCACCAAGGGCAATCCCAGGACCCAGAAGCCGGGCCAGCAGAGCAAGAGGCTTCGACAAGGGGGGCTGACCCTCTCTCACCAGGGAAGCCATGAGCGCTTCGCCATCACCGCAACCCGCCCCGCCGCTCGCCACAGCCAACAGGGCCAGGCCAGCCCCCAGGAGGAGCCCCATCTGCAAGGGCCGTCGCCGCGCCAGGGGGAGAGCCCTTGAGCCCAGCATCAGCAAAAACTTCACCATCAGCGCCCCCAGCAGGCCAGCCCCCAGGCCGAAGGGAAGGGCCCAGAGCAGCTGGCAAGGCTCGCTGGTCGTCACCTGGAGCAGTCCGAAGGCGAACTCGGGCTGGCCACCCAGGCCGCTGACCAGGGAGGCCAGGGAGGCCACCACCATGCCGGGCCAGAGGAGCAGCGGCGTGAAGCTGCCGATCAACTCCTCCACCAGAAAGACAACGGCCACCAGTGGGGTGTTGAAGCCGGCAGCCAGTCCGGCGGAGCCGGCCACTGCCAGTCGCTCCGGCGCACCCATCCAACGGAGGAGGGCTGGAAACCGGTGCCGCAGCCCCACCAAAACCGCCGCGCCAATCTGCACCACCGGCCCCTCCCGACCCAGGGGAAAGAGGGCCAGGGACGCGATCGACCAGAGCACAAGGCGTTGCACTGTGGGTCCAGGAGCCATCAACAGTTCTGTGCGCTCCAGATCTTCCAGGCAGACCATCACCTGGGGGATGCCGGAACCGCCCCCCCCAGGCCAGATCCGCGCCTGGAGGACAAGCAACAACGGCATCACCACCAAGGGGGTGAGCATCAGGGCCAGGCTCGTGCCGTTCCAGCTCGCTCCAAAGGCCGGAAGACGACGGAGCAGAGCGTCCTGCCAACGGTCGAGAAGGTTCAGGGGCCAGCAGGCCGCCCCGACAGCCACCCCCACCAGCGCCAGCTGCAGCACATGTCGCAGGCCCCTGCTGGGGGAAGAGGCCAGCCAAGGAGTTCCTGCCATACCCCGTGGATGGTTTCCCTGAAGTGTGGTCATCATCGGAGCAGAACGTCGCTCCCTTTCCCGCCCTGTGCAGACTCCATGACAGCCAGCACCTTCCGCATCACTCCAGGATGGAGCGCCCCCCTTGGCGCCACCGCGGCAGAGGAGGGGGTGAACTTCAGCCTCCATGCTCCTGCGGCCACAACGGTGGAGCTCTGCCTGTTTGCTGCGGCAACGGACGCTGAGCCGAGCAGCACCATGCGGCTCGATCCGGCCTGCCATCGCAGCGGGGGGTACTGGCACTGCCAGATCGAGGGCATCAGGGCAGGTCAGCTCTACGGCTGGCGTGTCGACGGCCCGTTTCTGCCAGAGCAGGGGATGCGCTTCGATGCCAACAACCTCCTGCTGGATCCCTATGCCATGGCGGTGGTGATGCCGCCTGGCTACGGGAGAGCACCGGGACGCAGCTCCGCCGGTGACTGGGGCACGGCGATGAAGGCCGTGGTGGTGGATCCCCTCGCCTACGACTGGGAGGGTGACCGCCCCCTGCAGCGGCCTCCCAGCGAGACGATCGTCTACGAACTTCACCTGCGGGGCTTCACCGCCCACTCCAGCTCTGGGGTGGCACCGGAGAGGGCGGGCACCTACCTCGGGCTGATCGAGCGCATTCCCTACCTTGTGGATCTGGGGATCACAGCGGTGGAGCTGCTGCCGATCTTCGCCTTCGATCCGCTGGCCGCACCCCCCGGCCAGCGCAACTACTGGGGCTACCAGCCGGTGTCGTTCTTCGCGCCCCATCCTGGCTATGCCAGCAGCGCCGATCCCCTGGCGGCCCTGGAGGAATGCCGCGCGATGGTGAAGGCCCTGCATCAAGCTGGCATCGAGGTGATCCTCGATGTGGTGTACAACCACAGCGCCGAGGGCGACGCCAACGGTCCGAGCTTCTGCTTTCGCGGCTTGGCAGATGGCGACTACTACCTCCACGATGACGAAGGCGGCTATGTGGACGACACGGGCTGCGGCAATACGCTTCGGAGCAACCATCCGGTGGTGCGCCGCATGATCCGCCAGAGCCTGCGCCATTGGGTGCAGCATCTGCATGTGGATGGCTTCCGCTTTGATCTGGCGTCCGTGCTCGACCGTGACCAGGCCGGCAAGCCCACCCCTCTCTCGCCCGTGCTGCTGGACATTGACACCGATCCGGTGCTAGCGGGCACCAAGCTCATCGCCGAGGCCTGGGATGCGGCGGGCCTCTATGAAGTGGGCACGTTTGTGGGTCACAACTGGAGAGAATGGAACGGGCGCTACCGGGACGACCTTCGTCGCTTCATCAAGGGCGACGGCGAGCTGGTGCCAGCCGTGAGCCAGCGCCTGATCGGCAGCCCCGACATCTACGGCCACAAGCACCGTGAGGCCTCGGCCAGCGTGAATTTCATCACCTGCCATGACGGCTTCACCCTGGCTGATCTGGTGAGCTACGACCGCAAGCACAACGAGGCCAACAACGAGAACAACCAGGATGGGAACGACGACAATGCCAGCTGGAACTGCGGCGAGGAGGGGGCCAGCCAGGATCCAGGGGTTCTCAGTCTGCGGGGGCGGCAAAGCCGCAACCTGCTAGCCCTGCTGCTGCTCTCCTTCGGCATGCCGATGTTGTTGATGGGTGATGAGTTGGGCCGCAGCCAGCTGGGGAACAACAACGCCTACGTCCAGGACAACGCGATCAGCTGGCTCGACTGGACCCTGCTGGAGCGCAACGCCGATCTGCATCGCTTTGTGCGGGAGTTGATCGCCTTTCGTCGGCGTCGCTGGAGCGCGCAATCCAGGGACCTCACCTTGGCGGATCTGGTGCAGCGCCATCAAGTGAGCTGGCATGGGGTGAAGCTGGATCAGCCGGACTGGAGCCCCTCCTCCCGCTCCTTCGCCGTGACGATCCTCAGCCTCGATGGCGGCTTCCGCTGGCACGCCATGGTGAATGCCTGGTGGGAGCCACTCACGTTTCAGCTTCCGCCAGCGGATGGCGGCCAGGAGCGATGGCACCGCTGGATCGATACCTCCCGCCCTTCCCCGGACGACATCGTCCCCCTCGACCAGCCCCTCGACCAGGCGTCGGAGGTGGAGGACGATGGCTGGACCGTGCCCGGTCGCTCACTGACGGTGCTGCTGGCGGGCCTCAGGCCTCGATCAGCTGCAGGTGATGGCCATCCGGATCCGCCAGCTGCAGAGCCTTCCGCCCCCCGATGATGGCCGCCTGCTCGCCCAGATCGACAAGACCTGCACTCACGACTCTGCCGCCCCAATAGGGGGCACGGGCAGCCAGCGCAGCCAGGTCGGCCACCTGCAGGCGCACCTGCCAGTGGGCAAGATCTTGGGCCCCCTGATCAGGGGGCATGGGGCGGCCCCCTGTGGGCTCGCGGTAGTCGAGACACTCGATGCCCGCCCCTTCGGGGCAGCGGTGGGAGGTGATGCGCACGCGAGCCCCCGGCAGGCCATCGAGATCGTCCTGCTCTAGGCCGTGGTTGACGCCGTCCCCGCCGAGACGCATTCCCAACAGCCCGTCATAGAAACGGCAGCTGGCCTCGCTGTCAGCGATGCCGATGGCGCTGTGATCGATCCCCAGCACTGGCCCGCCGGCGGCGGCGCCATGCCAGCGGGGGTCGCCCTTATCGGGAGGGAACTGCAGCAACTCGAGCGGATGGCCCTCTGGATCGCGGAACTTGTAGGCCACAATGCCCGCCGCGGCGTGATTCCAATCCGGTAGGCGCTGGGGGGCCGTGGAGATGGCATCACTTGCACCTGGAGGGCGGACGCCGCGCAGTTTCTCAAGGGCCCGTTCCAGATCGGAGACCACCAGGCAGATGTGCTGAAACCAACCGTCGTTGGACCGGGAATCGGTGGGGATCGGGCGGCCTTGCCTATTTCCGTCACCCGGGTCGACCACCTGGGTGAGTTCGAGCATTTCCGCGCCAATCGCCAGCCGCTGCAGATGGATCAGGGCGCCCCCCAGGCCCAGCAGCTCGCCATAGGGGCCGCCCCTGAGCTCCAGAGTGTCACCCACGGGATGGAAGCCAAGGCCCTCGCAGAAAAAAGTGGTGGTGGCCGCCAGATCGGCGCAGGTGAAGCCGATGCTGGCGATGTGGGGCGGGGTCATGGCTTCAGGGGGTGGGGAGGGCGGCGAGGGCGGCTTCGGCGATGGCCAGGTCGATCTCCGGGGTCATGCCCGACA
Source organism: Cyanobium sp. (assembly GCA_044234195.1). Classification (GTDB taxonomy): domain Bacteria; phylum Cyanobacteriota; class Cyanobacteriia; order PCC-6307; family Cyanobiaceae; genus Cyanobium. The sequence goes on from JBIIJA010000029.1 coordinate 9,688, forward strand.
CGCCGACACCCCCGAGGCACAGCCCTTCCCGCAGCAGGGGGAGCCCCCCGCCCATGGCCGCCGTGGGCCCATCTAGGGCACCGGCCAGCTGCAGCAGGGCAGGCCGCTCTCCGTTGATGGCGGCTTCCAAGTCGGCTGTGGGCTTGCCGTTGAGGGCCGCCATGCGGGCCTTGGCTAGGGCCACTGCGCCACTGGCGGGGCTGGCACCATCGGCCCGCTCCAACAGAAGAGGATGGCCTCCGGCATCCACCACAGCCACGCTGACGCAGGCCCCGCGGCGGCTGGCCTCCTGATGAGCAGCCACCACCATGGCCCGGCCATCGGCGAGTTCCAGTAGAAGCACAGAGCGCATGACTCTTCTTCAGCCCCAAACGATGCGCATGAGCCAGAGATGCCCCTCCAGCTCCACGCCATCAGCGGCAGCGGCCAGCTCCTCCTTGGAGAGGCGCAGGGTGGCTTCGGCCTGATGGCGCACCAGATCCACACCGGTGAAGGTGTAGCCCAACCCAGCGCCGAGGGCGGCGATGGCATCCAGATTGGGGCAGGCCTGGAGGCGCTCCAGCAGGGCGGGATCGCCCTTGGCCTGTTTCAAGAAACTCTCGAGCTGGGGGTTGGCCATGGGTTGGGTTCAGAAAGCGGGCACGCCGCGGGTGTTGGTGAAGAGGGCATAGAGCGCCGTGGAGGCGCAGAGAAACAGGCGGCTGCCGTAACGGTCGCCGAAGCAGAGGTTCGACACCCGTTTCGGCACGAGCACCTTGCCCAGCAGGGTTCCATCTGGAGCGAGGCAATGCACGCCGTCGGCGGCACCGCACCAGAGGTTGCCATGCTCATCCACTCGGAAGCCATCCGCCCAACCGGGATTGATCCGGTGAAACTCCTCCCCACCGTGGAGCGAACGCCCGTCGGCCCCCACCCTGAACACCCGGATGCACTGCCGCGGCTCGGGCACCCCAGGGGCGCCGGATTCCGCCACATAGAGCAGCCGCTCATCGGGCGAGAAGGCCAGCCCGTTGGGACCATCGAAGTCCGTGGCCACCGCCTCCACCTCTCCAGTGGCTGGATCGAGCCGGTAGAGAGCCGGAGGTTGCTCAGAGGTCTGCCGGCCACCCTCGTAGTCATTGAGCAGGCCATAAAGCGGATCGCTGAACCAGATTGA
>JBIIJA010000100.1:0-7238 GCA_044234195.1 Cyanobium sp.
CTTGCTCTCTTTATTCTGCTGCAACGTGCGATTCTCCCCACCGCCACTGCCGATGCTGTGAAGGGATAGGGGGAGGCTTTAGGGAGCCGATGGGGGAGGCGGAGCCTGAAGGGAAGCAGGGCCTCTTTCGGATGAACTGGCGGATGGGCTGGACGCTGCCCGTTCCAATTCAGCCTCGCGAAGCCGGGATTCCAATTCCTGGAGGCGCCCGAGGATCGTGCGTTGCTGGGCTTCCAAGGCCGGGGTGGTGTCCATCATTCGGCTCTGACCCAGGTTGTCCATGCGCTCGTAAAGCCTGGCGATCTTGCGGTTCACATCCTGAAGTTGAACCAATTGGTTGATAAAAACCACCACCAGCGCAGACGTGATCGCAAGGTGCAACCACTGCAACCATGGGAAACGATCTCCTCCAGGGGGGCCCATCGATGGATGGTGGTCCGGCTCGGGGGCATAACTATCGAGCGGGCTGCGCATGGCCAAGGTTCCACATGATTTGAATATGGTGCCGTATTTGTGGCTCCTCCACTGGCTCGGCTTGGGCGGCCTTGTGGACCGGCAACCCGCACCTGTCATCGCCTCAGACTTGGTCCTTCCCCATTTCCGCCCCATCTGGAGACTTGCAACCGTGGCCGCCCCCACCCATGGGCTCACCCCAAACGCACCTAACTGGCAGGTCCTCGGATGCCATTGAGTCCCCAGGGTCCACTCGTGCCGCCGATGGTGGTGGCCCTGGGGGCGATCCCAGGTGCCTGGCTCCGCTACGCCCTGGTGAAAAGGGCCTCTGGATGGCTGCCGCGGCCCCACTGGGGCACCTGGGGCGTCAACATGCTGGCCTGCTTTCTCATGGGCCTTTTCGTAGGGCTGAAGGCCCGGTTGGGATGGCCTGACGGCGCCACCCTTGAGCTGGCTTTTGCCGTGGGATTTCTGGGCAGCATGAGCACTTACTCCACGTGGATGGCTGATCTGGTGATGAGCTGGCAACGTCAAGGAAAGGGCCAGGCGGTCGTGCTGGCGGCAGCCTCCCTTCTGGGAGGTCTCCTGGCCTGCCAGCTTGGGCTGGCACTTGCCCAGGGCGGCAGATCTTGAAGAGAGCGGCGGCCTCTGGGCCTGCCATGGCCCTGGTGTGGATCGCCCTCGGGGCGGTTCCCGGGAGCCTGCTGCGCTGGTCTTTGGCCAACACCCTGGTGGCCAACACTCTCGGATGCTTCGTGGTGGGCGCCAGCGGTCTGATGGGCTCCGCCTCCACCCGCCGCAGACTCCTTGTGGGAATTGGCTTTGCTGGTTCGCTCAGCACCTTCAGCACCTGGATGCTGGCGTTGGTGGCTCTCCTGCAAGGTGGCCAGTGGCCACTCCTGCTCAGCCAAATCGTGCGCGAGGGGGGGTTGGGCCTGGCTGCCCTCCTTCTCGGAACTGCTCTCCATCGCTGGCTCGCGGGCTTGCGGCACCAGGGACCTAGGCGCTGAATCCTTTTCCAGCAGGCAGGGGGTAAGCAATTCGCCGGTGCCGCATCCGTCGCCACACCCGCACAAACGCGCGAATGATGAGCTCCAGCTCAGCCCGGCTGATGCCACTCGCCGCCAGCTGACCATCTTCCTGCCGGGCCTCCACGATCCGCCTCACGGTGGCCGTTGCCTGGGCCTGACTCGTGTCGGGAGGCAGGGCCCGCAGGGCCGCCTCACAGCCATCGGCCAGCATGAGGATGCCCGTCTCTCGGCAGCGGGGGTTCGGTCCGCGATAGCGGAAGTTCTCTTCCTTCACTGCAGGTTGCCGTTCACGGGCCTGATGGAGGAAGTAACCCATCTTCAAGGTGCCCTGATGCTCCGGAATGAAATCGGCCAGGGGCCTCGGAAGGTGATAGCGGCGGGCCAGCCTTAGGCCCTCATCCACATGGGCTTGCAGGATCTGAGCGCTGGCATAGGGGTCGTTGAGGCTGTCATGGGGGTTGCCGGCCCCATCCTGGTTTTCGATGAACCATTGGGGGCCATGCAGTTTGCCCACATCGTGGTAGAGGGCTCCGGTGCGGATGAGATCCACATCGGCCTGGATGGCTCGGGCCCCCTCTTCGGCAAGGCCCAAAATCATCAAGGTGTGCTCAAAGGTGCCGGGCGCTTCTGTGGAGAGGCGGCGCAGCAAAGGCCTCTCGAGATCCGCCAGTTCCATCAAGCGAGCCCGGGTGAGCAGCCCGAAGAAGCTCTCCACCAGGGGGGCAATGAGCAAGCCCGTCATCAGCAGACCCCCCACCATGAGGGCTTCATTGAGCAGATCAGGCGCCCGCGGCAATCGGGACTCCCCATCCCAGACCAGACCGGCCGCCTGAACCATCAGGGCCTGGGCGAGCAGGGCAGCGGCCGGCAAGAGCAAGGCCAGCTGCAGCAATTGGGCCCGATTCCGCTGCCGACCCGCGAGAACGGCCGCCAGGGTGGCCACGGCCGCCGCGAGGAGTTGGCGCAACTGAAACACATGATCCACAGGCATGGGCCAGAGCAGGCTGGCGATGGCCAACCAGGCCAGGCCCGCTGCTGTGCCCAATCCCTGGGCCAAGAGCAGGGTTGGGGGCACCAGCAAGGCCATGGGCGAAGCCTGGGGGCCAAGCCAGAGCTTGCAGCTCTGGACCACCAGGAGCATGGCCAAGGCCAGCAGGGCCTGACGGGGCTCCAGGCTGGCCTTCCAACGGCGCATCACCAGCACCATCACCCCACAAGCGGTCACCGCTTCGCCGAAATGCGCCAGCCAGGCGATGGGTTGGGGGCGACGGTTGATCAGTCCGAAGTAATCGAGCACATCAAAGGCTTGGGAGCTGATGGGCTCCCCCTGGCGGGCGATCAGATCGCCGCGGCGAACGGTGATGGTGGGCAATCCCTCCTTGGTGAGCAGCTCCTCGATGCGTTGTTGTTTCAAAAAGCGATCGGTGCGAAGGTTGGTGCGCCCCTGCAAGCTCCGAACGATCAGGCGGCTGCCGAGGCTTTGGCCGGAGGGGGGGTGACCTTCCAGTTGCAGGCGGGCGGCTATCAGCAGCGGCCTGTCGGCCACCGAGGCCACAATGCCCTGGCTCAGCATCCTCATCTGGGCTTTCTGCACAGCCTGTTGCCAGGTCACCAGCTCTTGAGGGGTCAGCCCGAGCAGCCACCTGCGCTCAGAGGTAGAGAGGTTGAAGGGATCCAGCCGGGGTTGAGCCGTGCCGGTCTGCTGCTGGAGCTCCTTGAGGAGACGGTCCAGTTCATCTTGAATGGCGCGACTGGCCCCCTCATCCACCACCTGCACCTGGGAACGGGTGCCCATCAAGCTGCGGCGCTGCTCCAGGGCAGCACTGTCGATCACCCGGGCCTCCCGGGGGGCCCGCACCGAAAAAGGAGAGAGCACTCCGGGAATCAGGCTGGGTTGCAACAGCCAGGGCCAACTGCTCACGAGCGCCACCAGAAGGGTGGCGAGTCCCACCCCCAACAGACCCAGGGGGCTCCAGCGGACGATGGCCTGCCGAGGGCGTTCGAGCCTCAACAGCCACCGCCAGAGCCTGCGCCCGGGTCTGCTCATCAATGGCAAAGGCCGTGCCATCCAACGTTGCACGAAAGTCCAAGCTAGCCACGGCCTGTAACGGCTGATCGCCTTGAGATTGCATGCTGGTGAATGAACGTTCATCAAGCCCATCCATGGCCGCTGTTCTTGACGGGCTTCGCCTGGCCGCAGACATCGAGCAACGGCTGAGTGCGGTCATCGGCGCAGGGCTCCCGGTCATCGGCCGTCCCCCCGGGTTGGCCGTGCTGAGGGTGGGGGACGATCCCGCCAGCGGGGTTTATGTGGCCAACAAGGAAAAGGCGTGCAATCGGATCGGGATTCGCAATCTCGGGGCTCACCTCCGTGCAACAACTCCTGCCCAGGAGGTTCAGGAGACCATTGAGCGGCTCAATGCCACGCCGGAAGTGGATGGCATTCTCCTGCAACTTCCCCTTCCTCCAGGCTTTGAGGAGGGGCCCCTATTGGCGGCCATCGATCCAGAAAAGGATGCCGATGGCTTGCACACCCTGAATCTGGGGAGGCTCCTGAAGGGGGAGCCTGGCCCCCGCAGCTGCACCCCCGCTGGAGTGATGGCCCTGTTACGACAGGCCGAAACCCCGTTGGAGGGCTGCCGAGCGGTCGTGGTGGGGCGAAGCATCCTGGTGGGCAAACCCATGGCCCTGATGCTTCAGGCCGCCAACGCCACCGTGAGCGTGGCCCACTCCCATACCAGGGATCTGGCCACCCTCACCCGCCAGGCCGAGGTGCTGGTGGTGGCCGCCGGCCGGCCCCGGATGATCACCGCCCACCACGTGCGGCCAGGAGCCGTTGTGGTGGATGTGGGCATCCATCGTCTCCCTCCCGACCCGGAGGCTGGCCCCGAGGCGAAAGGCAAATTGTGTGGAGATGTGAGGTGGGAGGAGGTGGAGCCCATCGCAGGGGCGATCTCGCCTGTTCCAGGAGGGGTGGGGCCGATGACCGTGGCCATGCTGTTGGTCAACACGGTGGTGGCCTGGTGCCGCCGCCATGGTCTGGACCATGGCCTCGAGGATCTGGTGGGCTGAGATGGAGCGGCCCCATCCGGATGGATGAGAGAATCCCCCAGCCGACTTCACCCATCCGCCATGACTGCGGCGGTCCACACCACGTTTGACTTTGGCTCCTATCTCCGGGAGACCAGGGAAAGGGTTGAGGTGGCCCTCGATGCCTCTCTTGGACCTGAGGAGCCAGAGAACCTTCGCGCAGCGATGCGCTATTCCCTGCTGGCTGGCGGAAAACGGCTGAGGCCAATCCTTTGTCTGGCGGCCTGTGAGCTGGCTGGCGCCCCAGCGGATCTGGCCCTCCCCACCGCCGTCGCCCTGGAAATGGTGCACACCATGTCGTTGATCCATGACGACCTGCCGGCGATGGACAATGACGATCTCCGGCGCGGCCGTCCCACCAGCCACAAGATGTTTGGGGAGGCGATCGCCATCCTGGCCGGGGATGCCCTGTTGACGCGGGCCTTCGAAATGGTGGCTCTGCGCAGCCCTGGGGTGGAACCCCAGCGGTTATTGGCGGTGCTGGGGGAACTCTCCCGAGCGGCCGGAGCCCCGGGCCTGGTGGGGGGGCAGGTGGTGGATCTCGACTCCGAGGGTAAGGATGTCGACCTGTCCACTCTGGAATACATCCATCTCCACAAAACAGGGGCCCTGCTGCGGGCCTGCGTCGTCTGCGGGGCCCTTGTGGGAGGGGCTCCTGAGAATTTGCTAGAGGCTCTGCGCGTGTATGCCAGGGGCATTGGCCTAGCGTTCCAGATCATTGATGACATCCTCGATGTCACCGCCAGCAGCGAAGTGCTCGGCAAAACGGCCGGTAAAGATCTCAAGGCCGACAAGACCACTTACCCCAAGCTGTTAGGACTGGAGGAGTCTCGAAAGCGGGCCGAGGTGCTGGTGATCGAGGCCAAGGGAGCGTTAGCGCCCTGGAGCACCAGAGCCCAGCCCCTGCTGGCGCTCGCCGACTACATCACCAGCCGCGATCGATGAACCACCCGCTGATTGACATCTTCGACAATGCTGTTCTGGCATGGGGCTTGGCGGCCTGCGGGATCGCCCAGCTCTCCAAGCTGGTGATCGAGCTGGTGGTCCATCGCCGTTGGCGGCCGGGTGTGCTTCTGGAAACTGGAGGGATGCCCTCCAGCCATTCCGCCCTGATGACGGGTACCAGCGCCGGGATCGGCTGGCTGCATGGCTTTGGGGATCCCCTTTTTGCCTTGGCGGCCGCCATCACCTTCATCATTCTCTATGACGCCAGCGGTGTGCGCCGGGCCGCCGGGCTGACTGCCGCCAGGGTGAATGGCCTGCCAGATGGGCTCTGGGACACCCACCCAGTGCGTGGGGAGGCCAACCAGGAGCCCGTGTTCGATCCACTGAAGGAAAACATTGGCCACACCCGGCTGGAGGTGCTCGCTGGGAGCTTGATTGGTCCCGCGGTGGCCCTGCCGGGCCTTGCCTGGGCCGGATCACCTCTCCATTTGGCCCGCACCCTTTTCCACAGCATCGGGTGAATCGCCCCCCTCCCCCAGGCCCCCCAGAAGACGGCCTCAGCGGGGATCAACAGGTAGCCGCCGAGGCTTTTGCCACGTGGTTGGCGGCCCCAGCGGATGGAACTCCCTTTCTGTTGAGCGGCTACGCCGGCACGGGCAAAACTTACCTTTCGATGCGCCTTCTCGCGCAAGCGGAAGCTTCCGGTCTCTGCTGGACCGTCGTGGCCCCAACCCACAAGGCCGTTGGGGTGCTGAGGCAGCACCTGGAGCAAATCGGCCTGGCGCCCACCTGGTTTCCCTCCACGATCCACCGCTTGCTGCGGTTGAAACTGCGGCGGGAGGGGGATCGGGAACGCTGCGAGGAAACCTCCCAGACCGCAACAGCCCTAGAGCATCTTCAGCTGGTGTTGGTGGATGAGGCTTCGATGGTGGATGGCCCGTTGCTGGAGATCACGCTCCGCTGCGCTCAACCGTTTGGTTGCCGACTGGTGTTCATTGGGGATCCAGCCCAGCTCCCCCCCGTCGGCGAGAAGGAAAGCCCCGTGTTCTCCCTCAGCCGTGTCTGCAAGGCCACCCTGACCCATGTGGTGCGCCATCAGGGACCGGTGCTCCGGCTCGCCACGGGCTTGCGTTTGGGCACCCTGCCCTGCGACCGCCCCCCTTTGCTGCCTCCTTATCGCACGCCCCTGGGATTGGTGGCCCTGTTGGATCCCCAGGAGTGGCTCCTGGCCGCCCAGATGGCCCTGCGACGAAGCAAGGAAACCGACAATCCCGACCTGGCGCGAATTCTCTGTTACACCAATCGCCGTTTGGAGCAACTCGTGCCGATCGCCCGACGGGCGCTCCATGGGGAGATGGCCGACACCATGCCTGTGCTGCCAGGGGAAGTGCTGATCACCCGCTCGGCTGTGATGGCCCCCGCATGCGTGGAGGACGCCGTGGCACCTGAGGATCCAGAACTCTGCCTAGGTTCCAACCGGGAGGTGGTGGTGCGAGAGGTGATGCCAGGGCGTTTCCCGCTGGGTGGATGGGGACCCAGCGGGAACGGGCCTCCAGGGAGGGTGATTGAAACCTTGATGGTGCTGGTCGACGCAGGGGACAGCCAGCTCACTCTCCGCCTGCTGCCCCCCATTGGCAGCGCCTCCCGTCAGGCCCTGGATGATGCACTGCAACGGCTGCGCACGGAAGCCCGAAGCGCTGAGAAGCCCGAGGCGCGCAA
>JBIIJA010000101.1:0-7229 GCA_044234195.1 Cyanobium sp.
CCGGGTGGGATTGCTGAACATCGGTGAAGAAGCCTGCAAGGGCAACGACCTGGCTCTCAAAACCCATCCCCTGCTCGTGGCCGACCCCCGGCTGCGCTTTGCGGGCAACTGCGAGGGCCGGGATGTGCTCTCCGGCCAGTTCGACGTGGTGGTCTGTGACGGGTTCACTGGGAATGTGCTGCTGAAGTTCCTCGAATCGGTGGGCAGCGTGCTGCTGGATGTGCTCAGGGCCGAACTCCCTCGGGGCCGCCGGGGCAAGGTGGGCTCCGCCTTCTTGCGGAGCAACCTGGTGCGCATCAAAAAGCGGCTCGACCACGCCGAGCACGGCGGGGCGCTCCTGCTTGGGGTGGATGGTGTCTGCGTGATCGGCCATGGCAGCAGCAAAGCCCTCTCAGTCGTGAGCGCCCTGCGGCTGGCCCATTCCGCCGCAAGCCATCACGTGATGGAGGATCTCCATGCCCTCGGCGCAGGCGCAGCGCCCGCAGCCACCTGTGATTGACTGATCCGAACCGAGCGCCACGGGTGTCGGAGCACACTGCCAGCCACCGCAGCACCTCCGGCCTTCAGGGGATGGCCATCGTGGGCTCTGGAGCGGCCCTGCCTGGCACACGCGTGAGCAACGACGCCCTCTGCGCCCTGGTGGACACCTCCGATGCCTGGATCCGTAGCCGCACGGGCATTGGTGCCCGGCGACTGGCTGGACCCGGGGAGACGGTGACCACCCTGGCGACGGAAGCGGCTCAAGCGGCCCTCCGCCATGCCGGCTGGGAACCGGAAGCGCTGGATCTCATCCTGCTGGCCACCTCCAGCCCAGACGACCTGTTTGGCACCGCCCCGCGGGTGCAGGCCGCCCTTGGCGCCCGCCATGCCGTGGCCTTCGACCTCACGGCCGCCTGCAGTGGCTTCCTCTTTGCCCTCGTCACCGCCGCCCAATACATCCGCACTGGAAGCGTGCGCCGTGCCCTGGTGATTGGGGCCGACCAACTCAGTCGCTGGGTGGATTGGAGCGATCGGAGCACCTGCGTGCTCTTCGGGGATGGGGCAGGAGCTGTGGCTGTGGAACGTTGTGCCGAGGAGGATGACGGCCTGCTGGCCTTCCGGCTTCGCTCAGATGGCAGCCGCAATAGCTGCCTCACCCTGGCTCAGGGCGAAAGCTTCCGGGAGTTGCTGGGGGGAGTCTCCACCCAGGTGGGTGGCTTCCAGCCGCTCTTCATGAATGGCCAAGAGGTCTACAAGTTCGCTGTGCGGGAGGTGCCCCTTGTGCTTGCCGAGGCGCTTCAAGCCGCTGGCCTGGGGGCCCAGGACATCGACTGGCTTCTGCTGCATCAAGCCAATCAGCGGATCCTGGACGCCGTGGCGGAACGCTTTTCTCTTCCCTCCGAACGGGTGCTCAGCAATCTGGAGTCCTACGGCAACACCTCGGCGGCCACGATCCCCCTGATGCTGGATGAGGCGGTCCGCGACGGGCACGTTCAACCGGGCCATCTGCTGGCCACCAGTGGGTTCGGGGCGGGGCTGAGCTGGGGGGCTGCGGTGCTCCGCTGGAGGGGGCCGGCCCCCTCCACGTAGTCTCCACATCCATCGACGCGTGTGGTTCCATGGCAGTGGCCTGGGTGTTTCCGGGGCAGGGATCGCAGAAGCCCGGCATGGCAGAACCTGTCCTCTCCCTGCCTGGAGCGCGCGACCGCTTCGCTCTCGCCTCTGAACGGCTCGGCCGCGATCTTCTGGCCATTTGCTCGGCCACCGAGGAGGGAGAAGGCTTGATGGCCCTCAACGACACCCGCAACACCCAGCCTGCTCTCTTTGTGGTGGAGAGTCTGTTGGTGGATGCCCTCCATGCCCAGGGGCGGCACCCCGAGCTGGTGGCGGGCCACAGCCTCGGAGAATTGGTGGCCCTCTATGCCGCTGGAGTGTTTGACGCGGAAACGGGCCTGGCGTTGATGCAATGCCGCAGTGAACTGATGGCCGCGGCCGGCGGCGGGGCCATGACCGCCGTCATCGGTTTTGATCCCCAGCAGCTGGATGAGCTGGTGGCGGCCACGGAAGGGGTGGTGATTGCCAACGACAACAGCGAAGCGCAGGTGGTGCTCTCGGGGACACCAGAGGCTGTGGCGTCGGTGAGCGGGGCCCTCCGCTGCAAGCGGGCCATTCCGCTGGCCGTCTCCGGGGCCTTCCACTCGCCCTTCATGGCGGAGGCCGCGGCCCGCTTTGCCGTAGAGCTGGAGCGCGTGCCTTTTGCGGAAGCCTCCGTGCCCGTTCTGAGCAACACCGATCCCACCCCCGAGCGAAACCCAGAGGCCCTCAAGGGCAGGCTGATGCGGCAGATGACGAGCGGTGTGCGCTGGCGGGAAACCATGGAGCGGCTTCCGGTGGAAGGCATCTCCACGGCCGTGGAAATCGGCCCGGGGAATGTGCTGAGCGGGCTGATCAAACGCAGTGGCCTCGGCCTGGAGACCGCTCAGGTGGCCACGGCAGCTGATCTGGATCGATGACCCGCTATCCCCTGCTGCTCCATGCAGCCAAACCCACCCCGACCTACCGGCTGATGCGCTGGTTGCTGCTGCCGATCTATCGGCTGCTCCTGCGGGGACGCACTGAGGGCACCGCCAACGTGCCACGCCATGGGGGAGTGGTGGTGGTGGCCAACCACGGCTCTCACCTTGATCCGCCCCTCCTGAGCTGTGCACTGCGGCGCCCTGTGGCCTTCATGGCGAAAGAAGAGTTGTTCCGTGTGCCGCTCTTGGGCCCCCTCATCCGCGCGTGCGGGGCCTATCCCGTGGCCCGGGGGAGCGGCGATCGGGAAGCCCTGCGCACCGCCTGCAGCCGGCTGCAAGAAGGATGGGCGACGGGGGTGTTCCTGGATGGCACCCGCCAGCCCGACGGGCGCATCCGCAACCCCCAACCAGGTGCCGCCCTCCTGGCGGCCCGCACCCGCCTTCCCCTGCTGCCCGTGGCGATCATCAACAGCCACCGTGCACTGGGTCCAGGTGGGGAGGGTCTCCGTTTGGTGCCCGTGCATGTGCGCATCGGTACACCGATCCCTCCGCCAGCTTCCACCCGCCGCGCAGATCTGGATGCCGTCACAGAGGCGGCCCAGGCGCAGATCAATCACATGCTCGATGAAGGACTCATCAAAAGGCCCCTCTTCGCCGCAACCAGCCCGCCACCTCTGATCGCCCCCACATCCTCAAATCCCGGCCGCTGACCACCCACACAGCGGCCCTCAGGCCATCACCCCAGATCTTTGTGCGGGATTCCATCAAGCAAGCTTTGCCGCAGGGCACGGACACCGGCGTCAGGGTGATCCCCCGGCTTCCGGCCACGATCCGCCCCACCAGGAGGGCCCGATCCATATGGTCGCTGCTGGTCACCAGCAGGGCATGGCGGATGCGGGACTGGCGCAGGTCGTCCACCAGGGAGGTGAAATTGGTGAGGGTGTCACGGGCGCGATAGTCGAGCCTCACCTGGTCCGCCGGGAGTCCCTCCCGCTCCCGAAACAACCAGGTGGCGTATTCGGGGTTTGTACCGCCGCTCACCACCACGGGCAGGCCATCGGCCCTGGCCAGCTGGGCGGCCACCCGTTCCCGAGCCGCATCCCCGCCCAACACCAGGATCATCTGGGGAGGAGGTGGCGCCGGCCACCACCAGCCCCGAGAGAGCCACACCAGGGAGAGGCCCACAAAGCCCATCCCCACGAGGGGCAGGCGCGAGCGCGAGGGCCGACGCCTGCGGCGATAGGCCTGCCTCACGGAAGCTCCACCGGACTTGTGGGGTAAAGGGGCACGACGGAGGCCCAGGGGGCCAGGAGGCCACGACTTGCGCTCTCCTGGCTGAAGGCGAGCAGGTGGGCCCCATCCTCGGGAAGTTTGGGCTGGGCAAGATGGCGGGGGTGGCGGCCAAGGGCCCGAACCACATCCTCTTCGTTGCGATAGAGGCGCGGCTGGCGGAGCTCCGCCACGCCCCCTGGGGATGGGGGATCCACGTCATAAAGCCCTGCCACCACACCATGGCGTGGCAACTCCTGGCTCAGGATCACCGGGCCGGCCGTGGGGTCGTCCGCCAGCAGGCGTCTGGCGATGAGGTGAAAACTGCTAATCCCATCCAGAGGCACCGCCAGCTGCTGGGCCAAGGTGCGGGCCATGGCCACAGTTAAGCGGGTGCCTGTGAATCCTCCGGGCCCGATGGCGACAGCCAGGCGAGCCACATGGGGCCACTCCTCGGCGGGAAGCACCTCCTCCACACAGGGGAGCAGGGCATTTGAGAGCTCTTTGGCCAAGGGAAAAGCTTTGAGTTGGGGAGAGAGGTCAGGCCGACCAAGCGGTTGCACGGCCACCCCAAGCACTGGGCTGGAGCTGTGGAGAGCCAGCAGCCAGCCAACGCTTCGGGCCTGCGGCTGGCCACTCATGCCGGAACGGCCTCATCAGGCCGTAGGCGGCTCCAACGGCCGGGATCGGGAGAAAAGCTCTTGCAAGACCGCACATCCCACTCCACTCCCATCTCTCCGCCGGGCAACTCACGGATTTGGACATGCACGTGGGGCTCCTCTGGACGAAACACCGGCTCAAGGGTGAGATGGGGAACGCCATGTTGCCGCTCCACCGCGTGGTAGGCCTGGCAGCGATCGATCCAGTGGCAATCCACACAGATGCACATGCCGGCGGATTCAAACGGGCAGCTTCATTTTGGCTCCTAACGACGCGACTCACCAGGAACTCTGGCAGCGGTTGGCGGCCCCATCCTGGCCCCTACCGGTCGAACTGCTGCCCCCTGGTACGGCGCTGGTGGGAGGGGCGGTGCGGGATGGGCTCCTGGATCGGTTGGGAGAGCGACCGGATCTGGATCTGGTGGTGCCAGGGGATGGCCTGGCCCTGACACGGCGGCTGGCCAAGCGTCTGGGCGGCACCGCGGTGGAGCTGGATCAGGAGCGATCGATTGGCCGCCTGGTGTTGAGGGGCTGGACCATTGATCTTGCTCGGCAGGAGGGCACCTCCCTCATGGAGGATTTGGCTCGGCGGGACTACACCGTGAATGCGATCGCCCTGCGCCTCCCCCTTGGCGAGGAGAGGTTGGCCCTGATCGATCCGCTCGATGGCCTGGCCGATCTCAAGAGCCACCAGCTGCGCGCCATCGCGGAGGCCAATCTGCTGGCTGACCCCCTCAGACTGCTGCGGGGTCTGCGTTTGGCTGCCGAGCTGCACTTCACCCTCACCGAGCAAACCTGGGAGTGGATCCTGCGTCACCGGGCCTGCCTGGCCGCTGTCGCAGGCGAGAGGGTGCTGGCTGAGCTGGAACGGCTCGTGGGCTCTGGTGGTGGCGCCCAGGGGGTGGAGATGCTGCAGCGGAGTGGCCTTCTTGAGGCCTGGAATCCCCCTTCCGCTGGCCCCGGGAAGGCGCCCGTGCCAACGGCCCATCTCACCCCCGAGCAAGCCCAGCTGCGGGGATTGACGGAACAGGAGAGCCGAGAGGCGCTTCCGATCGCCAGGCTGGCCGCCCTGCTGGATGAGGACACCCTTGGGGCCTTGAACGCCAGCAAGCGGCTGCGGCGACGCTGCCGGCATCTGCGGCGCTGGCGGCAGCGACTGGAGGCTCTGGGGGCGCTGACCCAGGAGGGATTCTCGGCCCTTCCTGAGGCCGAGCAGCTGGAGCTGCATCGCCAGATGGAGGGGGACCTTCCCGCCTTGCTGCTGGAGCTGGCTCCCCCCATGGCAGCAGAGGCTCTGAAGCGCTGGCGTGATCCAGCAGACCCCCTGTTCCATCCGCAGGCCCCCCTCGATGGCCTGGCACTCCAACAGAAGCTGGGGCTCCCCCCTGGTCCACGCCTTGGCCTCCTGCTGGAGCACCTCACCGCCGAACGGGCCTTCGGTCGACTCCCCCGGGAAGATTCCTCAGATCAGCAGAGCCTGAGAGCCGCCCGTCTGTGGCTTGAGGCCACGAACGACCCTCGCCATGATTAACTTCAAGATGCAACGGCGTCGTCCATCGCCTGGCGCAATTTTTTCTTCTGCCACCCCTTCCATGAGTGTTCGTCTTTATGTCGGCAATCTGCCGAGCGTTTTTGATGCCAAAGAGCTTGATGCTCTCCTTGGGGGTGTGGGAGAGGGCATCCGCTTCAAAGCGGTGAACGACCGCGACACCGGCGCCTGCCGGGGCTTTGGCTTCGCCAATGTGGATGACCCCAACCTTGCCGAGGCCCTCATCGCCCAGCTCAATGGCCGCGAGTTTGCTGGCCAGCCCCTGCGCATAGAAATCTCCGAGCGCCGCGACACGCGCAGCCAAGGCCAACCGAGGGATGAGCGTCGTCCAGCTGGAAACGGTGCCAACACCGCCCGCAAGGCAGCCGACAAGGTGGTGCATGCCGACAATGTCCAAACCGATGCCCCTGATCCACGCTGGGCAGGCGAGCTGGCCAAGCTGAAGGCCCTGCTCGCCAATCAGACGGTTGGCGTCTGAGCCTGACGCAATGGCCCCGCGCAGCCCTCGTCTCTGGGAATGGCGGGGCCATCGCATCGCCTGGATTCGCGAAGGATCCCCCCAAGCCCCTCGGGCCGTTGTGCTGATCCACGGTTTTGGCGCCAACATCAACCATTGGCGCCACAACATCTCCGCCCTGTCCCAGGACGCCGAGGTTTTTGCCCTCGACCTTCTGGGCTTTGGCTCCAGCGAGAAACCTCCGTCCCAGCTCCAAGGCGAACCAGCGCTGCCAGGGTCGGTGCGTTATTGCTTCTCCCTTTGGGGCGATCTCCTGGCGGATTTCATCGACTGCCACGTGGTATCCCCTCACCCAGGGCGGCCCTACCACCTGGTGGGCAATTCCATTGGGGGGGTGGTGGCCCTGACCTCCGCCAAACTGCTTTCTGCCAGGGGTCATCCCCCCCAGCAGGTGGTGTTGATCGACTGTGCGCAACGGGCCCTCGACGAGAAGAGGGTGGGAGATCTGCCCCTGCTGCAACGTCTCAGCAGGCCCTTGTTGAAGCGCATGGTGCGGGAACGGTGGCTCACCACCTCCCTCTTCCGCTTTCTTGCCCGGCCGACATACATCCGCCAGGTGCTCGCTGTGGCCTACCCCACGGGAGCCAACGTGGATGACGAGCTGGTGGATTTGCTCTATCAGCCATCGACGGATCCAGGGGCGCCCGAGAGTTTTCGAGGATTTGTCAACCTCTTTGCTGATCTTTTGGCGCCCGAACTATTGGCTGATCTCAATGTGCCCGTGCGGATGATCTGGGGGG
>JBIIJA010000103.1:0-7121 GCA_044234195.1 Cyanobium sp.
CCGGGCGGAGGCAGGAGCAGGCCCCAGCGCCCCAGAGCTCAGCCAGCGGGGCGGCACCTGATTGGCCAGCAACCCCACCAGCAAGGCAGAGCCCACCCAGAAGGCCGCCGAGCTGATCAGGGGAAGCAGGTCCTGCGGGGCCATTAGCGGGTGCTGAAGCTGCGGCCTTTCCACTGCACCCGCCCCCGCTCCAGGTTGAAGATCGCCAGCAGAAACACCCCGAGAAAAAACACCACCGGCACAGGAAACAACAGGTTGATCCAGCTAAAGCGCCCCACCCGGCGGGTGAGCAGGAGCAACTGGAGGGCATAGGCGCCGTAGATCAGGGCATTCCAAGGGATCGCGGCATTCCCCACCATGGGCCAGCCCAGCAGGGAGGCCGGCAGGCACCAGGCGGCCCAGAACAGGCCCGAGAGCCAGAGCAGCACCGCCAGCATCCAGAGCGGGCGCACCTCTCCAGCGGCGGTGGCAAAGTTTTTGTCAAACCCGATCACCATGTCGCGCAAGCCGCCGGGATACATGCGGTAGGCGATCTGCCCGTAGCCCAGGAAGGCGCTCACCGGCAGGCCGGCCTGCTCGTAGCAATGGCCGAGAAACCAATCCTCCACCACCTTGCCCGCCACGGCGGCATGCCCCCCACTGCGCGCGTAGTCGGCCCGGCTGGTGAGCAGGGCCGGCCCAAAGGCCACCCCACAACCCGGCCCCATCGGCACCGCCATCAGACCCACCAGGTTGAACAACATCGAGAGCTGCTCGTAGGGCTTCTCGGTGCGGTGATAGGGCTGCACCGACACCAGCCCCCCCAGGGCCTCATGGCGAGCCAGCAGGCGCTCCATGAACTCCGGCTCCGGTTCGGTGTCCGCGTCGAGAAACAGCAGCAGCTCGCCGCGGCTGGCCTGCATGCCGTGGTGCAGGGCCCAGGGCTTGCCACACCAATCGGGAGGCAGGGGCGGCGCTTGGATCACCCGGATCGGCAACTGCGCGGCGGCGTTAAGGGCAACAGCAGCGGTGTCATCGCTGGATGCATCGTCGATGACGATCACCTCATCAGGCTGGAGCCGCTGGGCCGCCAAGGCCGCCAGCAGATGGGGCAGGGTGGCCGCCTCGTTGCGGGCGGGAATCAGCACCGAGAGCCTGTGGCGTTGACTGGGGATGCCGGGAGGCAGCAGGGGCAGGCGCAGGGCCAGGGCCCAGCCGATCAGCCAGCGCACCAAGATGGAGATCTCCAGCCAACCCATCACCACCCCGCCCGAGTTCGGGATTGGCTTCACGCTAGGGGAGCCCAGATGGGATCGGCACGGCGGGGATCGGGGCGCTCTGGGCGAGGCGTTCAGGGCCGCGGGCTCTGGGCTTGGCTGAGCTGAGCTGAGCTGAGCTGGGGGATCAGGGCCGTAGGAGCTCTTTGGCCAGGGGTTTGATCGCCGCTGGATCCCGCAGCAGCTGGGGGTGGGTGGGCACGGGCAACATGCTCACCGCCCCCACCGGCAGTACGGCACGCCAGCCGGGCAACACCACCAGATCAAGGGGGGAGTAGTAGCTGTGGCATTCGATCCGGCTCAGCTGGTCGAGGTCGCTGTTGAGCCCCTCCAGCAGGGCGCTCCCCTGCTTCAGATCAGCAATGCCGCCAAAGAGCCAGCCCGGCCAGGGCTGGGCGGTGAGGGTGCCCTGCTGGGGGCTGCCAACGCTGAGAAAGCGCCGGGTGCGGCGGTAGCCCCCGAGCTTTTGGATCCAATAGCGGGCGATCACGCCGCCCATGGAAAAGCCCAACAGATCCAGCGGTTGCTCCCGCCCAAAGGCCGCCTCAATGGTCCGGCCCAGCCGCTGGGCCCCCTCTTCCACCGGCGTGCGCCCCAGTCGCAGGGGGAGATCGGGGATCAGAAGAGGGTCGCGTCGGCCCGCCAGCTCCCGTTGGAGACCGTCGAACACCGCCGAGGTGTCCAACATTCCGTGCACCAAGACCAGGGGGGGAGTGCTCATCGCTGTCCTGCTCTGTTGATCATGACGTGCGCCGGCCTCCTGTTTGGGACAGGGGGCCGATACCGGTTGCTCAGGCCGTGGGATGGAGGCTCAGGACCTTCTCCTCGCGGGCTGTCCTTTGGGGGGCGGACTGCGGAGCAGCTTGATTGGCCCGCGCCAAGGCGACCTGACCAGAGTTCCTCAGTGAGCGATCAGGCAGGGGCCGGCCCTCCCGGAGGTCCACCTGGGGAGAATGGTCCCTGCCAGGATCGGTGGGTTGCCCCATGCCTCTTGCCGTGACGGCCCCGATCGATGCCCTCGGCTACGCGGCCGCCACTCTCACCACGGTGAGCTTTCTGCCCCAAGCGGCCAAAACCCTGCGCACAGGCGACACCGCCGCCATCTCACTGCGCATGTATCTGCTCTTCACCAGCGGCGTGGCGCTCTGGGGGCTCTACGGGCTGCTGCGGGACGATGGCCCCCTGATCGTGGCCAACGCCATCACCCTGGTCAGCGCAGGGCTGATCCTGCAGAGCAAGTTGCGGGCGGTGCTGGCCGGGCGGCGCTGAAGCATGGGGGCGGGCAGACGCGGCTGCCTGCCGATCAACGCAGAACATCGTTAGCTTGATCAGAAAGGATTGAAATGAGCCAGGCAGCAACCATGCCATTGAGAACCCTTGGCCATACCAAATGGGAGCTTCCTGTGATCGGCCTGGGCTGCATGGGCTTGTCTGAGTTTTATGGTCCAGCCATGGAGAGCAACGCTGCCATCAAGCTGTTGCACGAAGCGATCGACCTGGGCGTGCTTCACTTCGACACGGCAGAGATCTATGGCATTGGCTGTGCGAATGAGAGACTGCTTGGCCAAGCGTTCGCCGATCGCCGAGAGCGCGTCTTCCTGGCCACCAAGTTTGGAGTGATGCGGAATCGCGACACAGGTGCATTCACTGGTCTGGATGGTTCGGCGCAAAACTGCCGCCGTGCCATCGAAGGGTCACTGCAGCGTCTGCGCACCGATCACATCGATCTCTTTTACTTGCATCGCGTGGATCCCGCCACTCCGATCGAGGAAACGGTCGGCGCCATGGCTGATCTGGTGGCGGAGGGGAAGGTGGGGGCCATCGGCTTATCGGAAGCCTCCGGAACCACCATTCGCCGGGCGGCAAGGGTCCATCCGATTGCGGCAGTGCAATCGGAATACTCGATCTTCAGCCGAGATATCGAGAAAGATGTCATCCCAGCCTGTCTTGAGGTTGGGGCATCGCTCGTGGCCTACTCACCGCTGGGCAGAGGCTTGCTGACGGGTCGCTTCCAGGAAGAGGGGCTGGGTGAGGGAGACTGGCGATCCACCACACCCCGGTTCCAAGGCGAGGGTTTCGCAGCCAACGTGGCCCTTGCCCGCGAGATCGAAGCGATGGCCTCGGCAAAGGGCTGCACATCGGCACAGTTGGCCCTGGCCTGGGTGCTCAGCCGCGGTGCCAACATCCTGGCGCTCACAGGCACCACGAAACTGGCACACCTCAAGGACAACCTTGGCACCTGCGCTGTGGAACTGTCCACCGAAGAGCAAACGTCCCTCGATGGGCTGGCCGCCCAGGTCCTCGGAGATCGCTACGACGCCTGGGGCATGGCAGGCATCAACGGCTGAGTGGGCACTGCGGGACGTCCATTTGGGGGAGGATGAACACACTAGATGTGGTGTGCTGCCGATCCGAAAGCAGGACGCTGCCCAGCAGCTTGTTCTGTTCTCGGCCATCACCGCAGCAGGGGCCACCGTGAATGTTCCGCCCCAAGTGGCCAAAATCCAGCGCACGGGCGACATCGCCACCCTCTCCTTGCGCCCGACGCCACATCCAGCAAGCAACGCGGGCTGGAAAGAGCTAATTTCCCATCAGGTTTGGGCTGGAATCAAATCGCTCAGGCTTACCTCTCAACCTGTCCACCCCCACCCCCACTCCCCACCGGGCCATCATTGTAGGCGCCGGTATCGCTGGCTTGGCCAGCGCGATCGGCCTGGCGCGTGCAGGCTGGAAATGCGACGTGCTTGAGCCGGCACCCCATCAGCGCGGGCTGGGCCATGGGATGCTGCTACCCCCCCCGGCCCGGGAAGCCCTCGAGCGATTGGGGGGAGGGCCGATCGAAGCGTTCACCGCCCCGATTGACACGTTTGCCATCCACCACCCCGATGGCACCCTGCAGCGGCGGTTTGCGATTCCAGGGTCTCTGAGCGTGTTGCATCGCGACCTGCTGGCCCAACTGGAGCGGGCGCTGCCAGCGGATGTGGCGCGGCACAGCGAGCGCTGCGTTGGGCTGGAGGGCAGCCCAGAACTGGGTTATCGGGTGGTGGGCGCCTCGGGCCGGCGCTGGGAGGGCCAGTTGATCGTTGCGGCCGATGGGGTGGGTTCGCTCTGCCGGGCGGCGCTGTTTCCCAAGGCACGGCTCACTCCCGAGCAGGTCAGCGAACTGGGTTTGGTGGTGCCCCGCGTGACGTTGGCGCAGGGGCAGAAGCACAGCTGCCGCAAATTTCAGCACCCCAGCGCCGGCCTGGCCCTCGGGTTGGTGCCCTGCCGCAACAACCAAGCGGTGCTCTACGCCCAGATCGCCACGCACCGTCATCCGCTGCCCAACCCCACCGAGGGGCACCGCTTTTTACAGCAGCTGTTCAGCGACTGGAATCCTGAGCTCAGGGCCCTGCTCAAGGATCTCGATCCCACAATCCGAGTGCACCGGTGGCGCACCACCGACCTCGACCCGCTGCCGGCTCTGCATCGGGGCAACGTGGTGTTGGTGGGTGACAGCGGCCATCCGATGCTGCCTTTTTCCAGCCAAGGGGCCGCAGGGGCCATGGAGGGGGCCCTGCGGCTGAGCTCCCAGCTGGAGCACCTCGACGGCGATCCCCAAAGCCTCAGGAACGCCCTGATGCGCTATAGCGCCTCCCGCCTGCCAGAACTCACCCCGCTGCTGCAGGAGGGGCGGGCGCTGCGTCGCCAGTTCCTGGAACCCGACAGGGTGGCGGAAGAAACAGTGGCGCCACTGGCGGGATTCCCCACAGCGCCAGAAATGATGCCAGAGACTGCAGCGGTGGAGAGGCCGTGAGCCACCCCTTTGCCGACGACCAAGTGCCCATGGCAGCCCTGCGGCGCCAGGCCTTCAACCTGCGCTGGGCCACACTGCCGGAGGATGTGATCCCTCTCACCGCCGCCGACCCCGACTTTGCGGTGGCGCCGCCAGTGCGGGAGGCCATCGCCCGCCACGCCCACGAAGGACTCTTCAGCTATGGCCCCGCCGAGGGGCTGCCCGCCTTCCGCCAAGCCTGCGCGCGGTTTTGCAGCGAGAAACGGGGCATGGTGGGCACAGAAGGCAGCGAGCAGATCCTGGCGGTGGACAGCGCGGCGGCGGGGATGGGCCATCTCTGCCGGCTGCTGCTGCGGCCTGGGGAGGAGGCGATCATCTTCGATCCGGTGGATTTTCTCTTCCAGGCCGCCGTGGAAGCCGCGGGCGGCTCGGTGGTGCGCCTGCCGGTAGACCCCCGCAGCGGCGAGCTGGCCCTGGAGCGCCTGGAGGAGCTGGTGAGCCCACGCACCCGCCTGCTCGGCGTGTGCAATCCCCTCAACCCTGTGGGCCGGGTGTTACGGAGCCAGGAACTGGAGGTGCTCGCTGCATTTGCCCTGAAACACGACTTGGCGATCCTCAACGACGAAGTGTGGTCCGATATCGTCTACCCGCCTGCGACGTTGGTGAGCCTGGCGGCGCTGGATTCGGAGGTGGCAGCCCGCTGCTGGACCGTGCACGGCTTTTCGAAGAACTACGGACTGGCGGGCCTGCGGGTGGGCTACGTGCATGCTCCGAGCGCCGCCGCCTGCGAGCGGCTGCTGCAGGCCAGCCTGGCGAGCACCACCATGAGCGGCGTGGCCACGCTTTCCCAGATCGCCGCAGTGGCTGCCCTGGAGGAGGGCGGCGTCTGGTTGGCGGGCTGGCTGGAGCACCTGCAGCGCCAGCGGGATCGGGCCGTGGCGGAGCTGGCCAACATGCCCGGAGTGGAGGTGCGGAGCCCTGAGGGCACCTATGTGCTCTTCCCCCGGGTGAACCACCATGGCCTGAGCGCCGAGGCATTGGCGGAGCGGCTGCTGCAACGCCAGCGGCTTGCGGTGGTGCCAGGCTCGCCGCGCTGGTTTGGCCCCGGTGCTGCGGGCCATCTGCGGCTGGTGTTCTCCACCTCAGAGGCGATCCTCACAGAAGGGCTCGCTCGCCTGCGACGGGGGCTGGAGGAGCTGGCGGGGGAGGAGGGCCCAGAGCCATCGATGAAGAAGACATGACGCCATCCTTCCCCCCGCCACCCCTGGCTGCCCTCACGCTGCTTTCCGCCAGCCCCACCCACGCCGCCCCACCACCAGAGCCCATCCAGCTCCGCCTGATCGCCATCAACGACTTCCACGGCAACCTTGAGGAGGGCCATCTCGAACTGCGCTGGCCTAACCCCACCACCCCCGCAGCCCCCTCCAAGCTCGCCACCGGTGGCGCCCCGGCCATCGCCGGCTTGGTGCACAGCCTGCGGCAGGGGACGCCCCACAGCCTGGTGCTCAGCAGCGGCGATCTGATCGGCGCCACCCCGCTGATCTCCGCCCTCTTTCGCCATGAGCCCACGATCGCCATCGCCAACGACATCGGCGTGGATCTGGCCATCCCCGGCAACCATGAGTTCGATGCGGGTCAGGCCGAACTGCTGCGGTTGCTGAAGGGCGGCTGCCAAACCCAAGAGCCAGCCACAGCCCAGCCAGGCCCCACCGGGGCAGGCCCCACACCCCCTTGCGCCCTGGGCCCCCACCCACCAGCGCGCTTCCAAACCATTGCCGCCAACATCAAAACCTCCAGCGGCGGTCCTCTGTTTCCCGCCACGGCGATCCGCACGTTCGGCGGCGTGAAGGTGGGTTTCATCGGCGCCACCACCCCATCCACGCCCAAGATCGTGATCGCCAGTGGCGTGCGGGGCTTGCGCTTCAGCGACGAAGCCGAAGCCATCAACCAGGCCGCCGCCATCCTGCAGCGCCAGGGCGTGCAGGCCCTCGTGGCCGTGATCCACGAGGGCGGTGAAACCGGCACGGCCGGGCAACCGCTCGACTGGAACAACCCCAGCTGCCCCAACGCCCGCGGGCCAATCTTCGCCA
>JBIIJA010000131.1:0-6088 GCA_044234195.1 Cyanobium sp.
ACCTCGAAGGTTTCCACGCCCTCGGAGGTGTTGTCGTTGTTCAAGCTGATGCGCAGCAGCAGGGAGGTGTCACCGGCAGGAATCGTCACCCCGCTTGCCGCTGAGCGCCAGGTGACGCTGCTGGAGTCAAACCACTGGAGCCCCGTGCCGGTGTCAGCACCGATGGTGGCAAATCCTGGGCCACTGCCGCTGGCGGCGAGACTGGGGGTGAAGGAGATGGGCAGGATGGCGGGCTCGGAAAGACTCGCCAGCAGCACCGCCGTGGGGGAAGCCTCGCTGAGGGTGATGGAGGAGAGGGAGAGGCTTGGCCGCGCCAGCAGCGGCACAGTCACCGCAGCTGTCGTCACCGCTTCGTTGAAGCCCTGGCCGTCGCTGTAGCTCACCACCGCTCGCAGCTGTTTGCCTTCATCGGCGGCGCTCACCTGATAGGTGCTGCCGCTTGCCACCAGAGTCCAGGTGCTGCCAGTGCTTGAGGTTTGCCAGCTGATGGTTGGGGCGGAGCCTGCGCCATCGGGATCCGGGCTCAGTTGCGACACCGCCACGGTGTTGCCAACGGCAGGGGTGCCGGAGATAGCGAAGGAGGCGGGACCGTCGTTGGCGGGAACGACCGAGGGATCGACATTCACCGCAGGCCCACTGATCGCACCGTTGCTGGGCGTCAGGGAGAAGGCGGGAAGGTCGCTGCCGGCGTTGACCAGGGCAAGGCCGGCAGCGGTGAGCAGCACCTTGCCGGCATCGGAGCCGCTGCCGAGAGCGTAGTGGAGCGTGTCGCTGAGAGCGACGGCAAGGGTATTGGATATGGAGAAGGTGGCCACCACCGTGCCGATCTCATGGGCGGGGGCATCTTCGGAGAAGGTGGTGGTGGAGAGCAGGGTCAGCGAGGGAGTTGGAGGGGAGTCGTCGTTGCGGATGGTCCCGCTGGCGCTGGTGGCGGCCGCATCGAGGATCGCGCCGGAGGGGGCACTGAGCGTGACCGTGAACCCTTCATCCAGCTCGACAGCCAGATCCCCCAACACGTTGATGGTGATGGTCTGGCTGATATCCCCATCTGCAAATGACACGGTGCCGGTGGGGAAGGAGCCGCCCACGAAATCAGAAGCCGCAGCCGGATTGGCGCCGCTACCGCTCACAGCCCAGCTGGCGGAGCTGGCGCCGCTGGTGGCACCGCTGCGGGTGACGGTGAAGGTGTAAGTGGTGCTGCCGCTGTTGCTCTCGGATTGATCAGCCGCCAAAGCCGTGATCGAGAGGGTGGGTAAAAGCTGGTTGCCAAAGTCGAGGCCTGAGGCCACCTGGCCCGCCACGAGATTGATGGTGTGGGACAGGCTGAGGGTGGTTGTGGTTGAGCCGGCCGCTCCATCGACCACGCCCCCTGAGGAACCGCCTGTGGTGATGACGGCCTGAGGATCAAGAGCCGCGATGGTTTCTGCCAACCGCAGGGCATTCACCCGGGGGAAGGAGGCGCCGGTATTGGCAACGTTGTCGTTTTCATCATCGCCGTCCACAAGCCAGTCGGCGCTTTGGGCCAGCAGAGTTTTGAACTCCGCAAGCGAGAGCCGGCGGCCGATGGCGGACACACTCATTTGTTGGGCGATGGTGGCCAGGGCAGAAACAAATGCGGTTGCCTGGCTGGTGCCCCCCATGGAGAGGGTGCCGCCGCCGGCCCTGGCCCCATCAATGAGAATGCCGGGCGCCAGGAAGGGCAGCCCATCGAGCTCCCGTTGGCCGAAGCTGGCGATGCGATCCGGGGCGGTGGTGAAGTCGATGGCGCCATTCGTGAAACGACGGTTTCCTCCAAAGTCTTCCGTCCACACCGCTCCGACAGGAATCACATTTGGATCCACGCCTGGGTAAGACAGGCCGGGAGTGCTGGCGAACTTGTAGAAGCTGTTGCCGGCCGCGGCGCTGGTCACGATCCCCTGAGAGGCCAGGGCGGCGAACTCATCTCCCAATCCGTAGTGGGAGGAAGGATCGGCCCAATTGAAACCATCACCGAGGGAAAGATTCACCGAGGCGATGTTGTAGGCAGCTGCGTTGGCATTCACCCACTGCAGGGCCCGCTCCAGGTAGGCAAAGGAGCCTGAGCCGCTGTCTTTGAACACCTTGAGAGCGATCAGATCAGAACCGCTCGCCACCGAGGAGATGATGCTGGCGATGTGGGTGCCATGGCCGCTGCGGTCATTGGCATTGGCGTCTTCATCAGCAAAGTCGTATTGGTAGAGCAGGCGATCCGCGCACCCGTCAAGATTGAGGTCAGCACCAAAGAGAGAATGGTCGGCATCGATGCCGGTGTCAATGATCACGCTGCTGAAGCCCTGGCCGCGGAAGGAGGCAAAGCGGGAATCTGCCAGGAAAGCATCGAGATCGATCAGGGCGGAGGCCGCGGGATTGAGGGAAATGGCAGAAGCGGGCTGAGCAGGATGCGTGGAGGCGAGGGCGGCGAGCAGATCCGCACCGGAGGCCGAATCGTTGTCGATGATCGTGACGGTGGCCGTGCCCTGATCACCGATGACGGCACCGCTAGAAGGATTGGTGAGCTGCAGCTGGAAGTCTTCCGAAGCTTCCGCCTTGCTGTCATCGCGGATGCGGATGGTGGCGGGATTGGCCAGGCGGGCATTCTCCACGGGCACCAGACGCATCGCCTGATTGGGCGCGAAGGTGATCGTGATCGGGCTGTAGTTGAAGTCGTTGTTCACGGAGCTGGCCGCGCAACCGCAACCGGTGGCGGTGCCATCGCTGAACCGCAGGGTGACGCTGGCGCTCTGGGAGAGATCACCGCCGCGGCTGATCCACACGTCTGTGAGGGCGGTGCCCTCTTCCTTCACCACATAGTTGGAACGGCTGAAGTTGAAGGTGGCCAAGCCAGTGGCAGGCAGGCCAAGATCCACCGAGGGCAAGACCAGGGGCAAGTCGGAGGCGGTGGTTGACATCTCCAGCCGCGGGAAGGTCTGGCGCCAGCCGTTCTGCAACACCTGCGCCACGCTGACCACGCCTGGCCGCAGATCGTCAAAGCGATACGAACCGGTGTTGTCGGTGAGGGTGAACTGCTCGCCGGGATCCAACCCCCCATCCAGGTCGGCGTCCAGGAATACCGTCCAAGCGGCCAAGCCAGCTTCCCCGTTGTTGAGGCGGCTGCCGTCCGCGTCGTTCCAGATCTTGCCGGTGATGGAGGCGTCATTGTCCCTCACTTGCACCGTGAGAGCAGGAATCGTGACCCCTGCGTAGCCGGCATCGGCACTGTTGATACTGTGTTGGATGGTGGCCGTGTGGTTGCCTTCCGTGAGGGCGTCGTCAACCGCGCTGACCACCACGCTCTGGGGGGTGTTCCAGTTGTCTGGGGTGAAGAGCAGCTCCGAGCGGTTGAGGCTGAGCTGGCCGCCGCTGGTGAAAAGGCTGATGCGCACCTCCGCCGTGGGTTGGGTTTGGAGGGTGAGGGTGTAGGAATCCGAGGTGCCGCCTTCCACCACCAAGGTGTTCCCCCCGGATTGCGCAAGGGACACCCCGGGCGCTGGCGGCGCTGTGATGGTGAAGCTGGCCGTGGCGCCTTCCAACCCACTGTTGGACGCCAGATCCGTGATGCCGGTCGCGTCGATCCTCAGGGCGTAGAGGCCGGGAGCCGCCGTCACGGATTGAAGCCCGCTGAGGCGATATGTGGCGCTGGTGCTAGCCACCGGCTCGATCGTCAGACCTGGCGGAAGAGTGAGGGGGGCGCCATTGCGTGTGAGGCTCAAATCCGCGGCGGAGATGGAGGCCAGATCAATGGGCTCCGAGAACGTCACATCGATGGCATCGACTGGGCTGGCGCTTTGCGACGGCAAGTTGCCAAAGCCCGTGACCACCGGACGGGTGAGATCAGCAAACAGGCTGAGGGGCCGCAGCGTCCGATTGCCGGCGGCATCGTCCACGGCGATGTCCAGGGAGAAGGCCCCCGGGCCGGGCAGGGTGATCGTGCCGCTAAAGCTTTGGCCCGTCACGGTGGCCTGGCCCAGGGTCTGGCCTGTGAGGCTGTTGAGGAAGAACACCTTGAGGCCGGCCTCCTCCAGCTGGCCGCTGATCGTGGGGGTGAGGGTGTTGATGCGCAGCTGGCCGCTGGCGGAGAGGGCGGAGAACCCCGCAGCTTGCGCAAAGCTTTCCAAGCCAAAGCCGGAGGCCGCCAGACCGGCGACCACCAGCTCGCTCGGAGAAGCGGGTGCGATGGTGTCCATGAGCCAGGATTCGCTCTGGCTGCCCACGCCGGTGTTGCCCACCAGATCGCGCAAGCCGGCACCATTCACCGTGAAGAGGTAGCGGCCATCAGCCGCGGTGAGAGCGGACAGACCGCTCACCTGGTAGGCGTTGTCGCCACTGGAGCTGATTTGGATCGCGGAGTTGGCGAGATTGGGGCCGCCATCGCGGCTGAGGTTGATGTCTTGCCAGGTGAAGCTGCTCAGATCGAGGGATTCGGAGAAACGCACCACCAGGGAAGAAACCGGCTGGTTGCGGGGATCGCTGAGTAGATCGACTACATCGAGCACCTGCGGTGGGGTGGCATCCACTGCACCACCTGGGGCTTTGCTCCATTGCTCTACCGCCGTGCCAAAACCCGCCTTGCCGGTGGCATCCAGGATTCCGGCTGCATTGACGGAGAGGGCATAGGCGCCATCCAGCTGGGTGAAGGGCGTCAGGCCGCTGATCTGGTAGCGGGTGGGGGAAAGGGCCTGAATCATCACCCCTGCGCCCAGCAGATTGGCGGTCCCATCTCGGCTGAGGGTGATGTCCTGGAGGTCGAAGCTGCTAGGGGTGATCGGCTTGGTGAAATCGAGCGTCACGCTGTTCACCGCCGTGCCGATCGGATCGGGGCTCACCGGGAGGATTTGGCTGACGCTCGGGCCGCCAGGCTGGTAGAAGGCGCGATAGGTGGTGTTCCCAGCCGTGGTGAAGTCGAGGAAGTGAAGAATGTTTTCGTAGGTGGGCCTGCCGATGGCGGGGAAGGTGCGATCCGTGGTCCAGATGTTCTCCCTCGCCACCAACGAACCATCCGCCCGCTCTAAGCGCACCAGTTCCAGCTTGCTGTTGCTGGGTTCAGGAAGGCGGAAGTAGGTCCAGCCGGCCTGCGCCTGGGCGCTGATCACCACATCCAGATCAGACAGGCTGGGAGCGCTGTCGACGGTGGCATTCTTGACGGCATTAACAGGGGCAGTGCCGCCACTGCTGAAGTAAAGAATGTCTGGAGTGAATTGGGCATCAAATGTTTCATTGACAAGAAAGTCAGGCAGCTGATCAGGGTTTGCATGGGTGACTTGCACCGTGTGAATCAGCTCATGAATCTTGACGTCCTTGATCAGGGACAGCTCAGGCTTGCCAAGGCTGTTCACATGTTCAAAGGTTGCCTTGTAGTCGATGAATTTGCCTTGCAGACTGGATTTCAGCAGCCAATCAGCCACGGCGGTTTTGCCGGCTTTGATGTCCCCGAAATTGACGCTCAAGGAAGGAGAGACACCTTGGCCATTCACTTCAGAGCCGATGATTTGAAAATCAATTAGCAGGCCCTTTTCGTTTTCAATGATTTTTGGCTGTCCAGATGTGATCCGCAGGTTCTTGGCATCACCCTTGCCCTCATTACGAATGAGAACGGCGAGTGCATATGGTGTGGATGGCTCGACAAGATCATCCGTGAAAGGATCATCCGCGAAGACATCGCGTTGATGGAAGTAGTCTAAATAAAGTTCTGCGTGCGGGAAGACAGTGATAGGAGTAGAAAGCAGGGGAACGGTAACGGTTGTGCCGTTTTCGATGTAGGAGAGTGTTCCACCGATTGTGTATTGAGTGGGAAATTCTGGTGCAGCTAAACTGGTAGGAAGAAATGTCCATTGAGCGCTACCAATTCCTTCATCCTGGGGAGTATTGGGGTTATCTCCTGTTAAGATTCCTGTGCCATCAACGGCGCTAATATTGCTGAGAATAGGTGAAGTAATGCCAAATAGATCGTTGACAATATTGCCGTTGTCGTTTTTGATTTGGACGACAACAGAAAGGTTTTCGAGGTTGGTTGCATTGCCGTTTGCGATTTCTAAGCTACCCAAAAAAGCAGCACGAGACATTACTGCTTCTT
>JBIIJA010000104.1:0-7037 GCA_044234195.1 Cyanobium sp.
GCGCCCTCCCCTCGCCCCCAACGGCCGGGCGCTCCCCCACCGATTCGCCAGGGGGCCCGCCCCCCCGGAGCACCAGGCCGGAGCCCTGCGGGCGGTCCCACCCGGGGCACCACCCCGCTGGAATTGTTTGGCAAGCCCATCCGCCGTGATGGCTCTGGCAGCGCCCCCACCCCTGGAGAACCCCAGAGGCCTGGAGCTCCCGTGCGCCCCGGCAGGCCCACGGGCATGCGCAAGCCCATGGCTCCTGGGGAGCTCATGCAGCTGCAGAAGCCCACTGGACGCCCAACCGCACCCCCTCCCAGGAGGCCGGATCGCAGCGGCGACACCACCAAACCGGAAGGGGAGCAGGACCTCGTCACTCCCACCGCCACCCCGCCTTCTCCTCCACGGAGGCCTGGGTTCAAGCCACCCCAACCTGCTGGCCCCGCCCGCGCCCGTCGCCCCGACTGGGACGACAGCGCCAAGCTGGAAGCCCTGCGCAGCCGCACGCCCCAGAAGCAGCGTCAGAAGGTGCACATCATCGGTGAAAACGATGATGCCCTGACCGCTGAGACCGGTGGCTACGCCGGCGAGCAGGAAGCGATGGTGCTGCAGGCCAGCCTGGCCCGCCCCGCCAAGCCCCGCAGCGCGCCTGCGGCGCCCAAGCCCAATGTGGCCGTGCGCAAGCGCAAAAAAGAAACCACCCGGCAGCGCCAGCGCCGTCGGGCCATGGAACTGCGGGCCGCCCGCGAGGCCAAGGCCCAACGGCCCGAGATGTTGGTGGTGCCAGACGGGAACCTCACGGTTCAAGAACTCGCCGACCGGCTCGGCGTGGAGAGCTCAGAGATCATCAAGAGCCTCTTCTTCAAGGGCATCATCGCCACCGTCACCCAGACCCTGGATCTCCCCACCATTGAGACCGTGTCGGATGAGTTCGGCGTCCCCGTGCTGGAGGACGACGTGCAGGCGGCGGCCGCCAAGACCGTGGAGATGATCGAAGCGAGCGATCTGGCCCATCTGATCCGCCGTCCCCCCGTGGTGACGGTGATGGGACATGTCGACCACGGCAAGACCAGTCTTCTGGATGCCATCCGCAAAACCCGGGTGGCTGCAGGAGAAGCCGGCGGCATCACCCAGCACATCGGCGCCTATCAGGTGGAGGTGCCCCACGGCGGGGAGCTGCGCAAGATCACGTTCCTCGACACCCCAGGCCATGAAGCCTTCACCGCCATGCGCGCCCGGGGCACCAAGGTGACCGACGTGGCTGTGCTCGTGGTGGCGGCCGACGATGGCGTCAGGCCCCAGACCCTTGAGGCCATCAGCCACGCCCGCGCTGCAGAGGTGCCGATCGTGGTGGCCATCAACAAAATCGACAAGGAGGGAGCCTCACCCGATCGGGTGAAGCAGGAGCTCTCCGGCCACGAGCTGGTGGCCGAAGACTGGGGCGGCAACACCGTCATGGTGCCTGTAAGCGCCATCAAAGGGGTGAACATCGACCAGCTGTTGGAAATGATCCTCCTGGTCTCCGAGGTGGAAGATCTGCAGGCCAATCCGGACCGCATGGCCCGGGGCACCGTGATCGAAGCCCATCTCGACAAGGCCAAGGGACCTGTGGCCACCCTGCTGATTCAGAACGGCACCCTGCGCAACGGGGATGTGTTGGCTGCGGGCCCCGTGCTCGGCAAGGTGCGGGCCATGGTGGATGACGCCGGCAAGCGGGTGAAGGTCGCGGGCCCCTCCTCTCCGGTGGAGGCCCTGGGCTTCAGCGAGGTGCCCACCGCGGGTGACGAGTTCGAGGTGTATGCGGATGAAAAGAGTGCCCGGGCGGTGGTGGGGGATCGCGCCAGCGAAGCCCGCGCCAGCCGTCTGGCCCAGCAAATGGCCTCCCGCCGGGTGTCTCTGGCGTCGATGTCGGGCCAGGCCAGCGAAGGCGAACTCAAGGAACTCAACATCATCCTCAAGGCCGACGTGCAGGGGAGTGTGGAGGCCATCCTTGGGGCGCTCGAGCAGCTGCCCCAGGAGGAAGTTCAAGTGCGGGTGCTGCTCTCGGCCCCTGGCGAAATCACCGAAACGGATGTGGATCTTGCCGCCGCCTCCGGTGCCGTCATCGTGGGCTTCAACACCTCCATGGCCCCAGGGGCCAAGCGAGCGGCAGACGCCACCGGGGTGGATGTGCGCGACTACGAGGTGATCTACAAGCTGCTGGAGGACATCCAGCTGGCGATGGAAGGTCTGCTGGAGCCCGAGCTCGCGGAGGAAGCCCTCGGCGAAGCGGAGGTGCGGGCGGTCTTCACCATCGGCAAGAGCGCCGTGGCGGGGTGTTACATCACCAGCGGCAAGGTGCAGCGCAACGCCAAGGTGCGCGTGCATCGCGGCAAGGAGGTGGTGTTCGAGGGGGATCTGGATTCCCTCCGGCGCAACAGGGACGACGTGAAGGAGGTGGCCACTGGCTTCGAGTGCGGGATTGGCTGTGATCGTTTCTCCTCCTGGCAGGAGGGGGATCGGATCGAGGCCTACAAGCTGGTCACCCAGCGCCGCACCCTCAGCACCTGAATCCCGTGAACCCACGCACGGAACCTCTGCTGTGGACCCAACTCCTGGGCCTGTCGGTCCTGCCCCTGGAGGCCTTGCTCCTCCTCCTGGTGCTAGCCGGCAGCGATCCTGGCCCTGCGCCGCTGGTGGAGGAGGTGCTGTGCTGGAGCCTGGGAGCACTGGCACCGGCCCTGCTGCTCTGGCGGGCACCGGCCGATGTGTGGTCGGTGCTGCTCGCCCAAATTCCGGCCCGGGGGAGGCGCGACCTTCAACAGCGGTTGAGCCGACTCCAGGACACGTTGGTCCTCAAACTTCTCGGCCCCGGCCTGGGGTGCCTCGCCCTGCTCCCCTTGCTCATCCGGCTCGATCAGCAGGCGGCCATCGCAGCTCCGCTGTGGCATCCGGCTCACCTGCCCCGGCTTGTGGCCCTGCTCCTGGGGGCACTGCTGCTGAGCCTCATGCTCTGGCAATGGCAGCAGAAGCCTTGAGAGATCAGCGTCTCAGCCTGGGGTTGCCCCTCCTGCTGCCGGCCCCCCTCCGCTTCGAAGGCCAGGTGCCCCGCCCCGCCCCGCCAGCCCCTGCTGCTGCAGAGCCAGCCTCAGCCGTCCACGGGCCGCCGCTGCCGGTCAAACCAGAGCAACCCACCACAGAGGAGCAGGGCAGAGAGCTGGATGAGCCAATCGCTTGAAGGCACCACCTCTCCAGAAGCACCCCGCATCGCCATCGTGGCCAGCCCCACAGCCGCTGAGGCAAACAGGGCGAACCAAAACGCCCGGCGCAGCCCCCGCCAGGGGGTGCGGGCCTCCTCCAGAAGGCGTTTCCTCAGCTCTGGGTCCAGCTTTGACCCCATAGCGATCCAGACAATGAGGAAATGCTAGGTTCGGCCAGTTGCCGGTGTAGCTCAGCGGTAGAGCAACTGATTCGTAATCAGTAGGTCGCAGGTTCAAATCCAGTCACCGGCTTTCTCAAACGGCGCGTCATCGCAGCCGGAGCCCGGGTTCCGGGGACATCTCACTTGAGCGGGAAGTCCCCAGGTCGTTCTTGGGTCCCACTCCCGCTTGCGATGGACAGCTCCAGTGAACCGGCCCCTCGGGCGCGGCGGCGCAGCCGAGGGCTGAATCCACACTTACGGTCCGATGAGACTGCGGTCAGGGCTTCGGCGGGTTCTTCATGACATCACTGGCGATCTGGATCAGGTCGGACAAATACTTGCCCTTATCTTTGTATCGCTTCTTAATCTCATCGTAGTCCGCGCTGGCTTTATCTACAAAGTCTTTGTCGACTCCCCAGTAGTGCAGGTCGACATCGACCTGTTCGGCCGCCAGCCCCTGGATCACGTAGGCGGCATAGGCGTTGTTGTGGAAGGCGCCGGCGCCGAAGCGGCCGGTGTGGATCGTCGCGTACTTCTTGTTCAGCAGCGAGCCGCGGGCGATGTCGCGCGCCAGGCTGAAGGCGGCGACGCAGGTGTTGAACATGTCAGTCAGCGTGTCGACGCCGAACAGCTCATCTTTCGACGGGTTGGAAGACAGCTTCGGCGCCGCCATCGCCAGCACGTTGAAGACGGCGCACGGGGACAATTGCTTCAGATCAGTGTCGGCTTTGGCGATGAGCGCGTCGTAGTCGATCGCCTCGAGGCCATTCTTGTGCGGATCATTCGGATCGGCCTTGGCGAGCGATTCATCGGTTTCGAGCGAACGGCGAACGCCGAGGATCGCGATTGGCCAAGGGCTCGCCTCCAGTACTCCCTCGCCACCATTCCGCGTCTTGATGCCGAGCGACGCCGCGCCGGCGAGGTCGGGCGTTTCGCAGCACATCACCTCTTCCTGCGCAAAGCCCCTGCCAAACAGGCCGCCGCCGAGATAAACGTTGGAGAAATCCGCCCAGAAGGTCGCCTCTTCTGGCTTGGGAGGGGGCTGGTCTTGGTAGGTGTACCACTGGCTGTCATTATGGATGATGATCCCGCGCTCAGTCCAGGGCGTCTTGGAAAGGTAGGGGGGCGGATTCTTTGAATCAACCTGGTAGGTTTTTTATCGGTTTCCGAGAGCGCCAGTACTTGGGTCGCCGGGGAGGCGCCAGCCAAGGCGTCGCTTTTCAGCGCCCGGTTCAGGATGAAGGCCTTCTTGTCGCCGAGATCATCTTGTTTCAAGTCTGGGTCATCCTTGAGGGCAAGGATTTTTGTAGTCAATTCTGTCTCAGGGAAGTGCAGCGGCTTGAGAACGATGTAGGCCATGGAGAAAGCTCTCGCTGGGTGGCGTGCAGGATTTGAGTTGGGTGAGGCTCAGATGGATTTCAAACTAGCGACAAAGCTCTTTTCCGTATCCGCTGGATCGAGGTTTGGCCTGCTGTCAGGCCTTCGACCCCGCCGGTGAATCCCCATCTGCCTGCCTCAAATGAGGCAGAGCGCCATCTTTAATTTTGGCACGCACCAACACAGCTCGACCCGAAGGTTTGGCCCTGTGCCGCCAGGTGCCAATGCTTTCTGGGGGCTTGCCATGCCCTCGCCCTCGGCGCCCGGCTCGTTTGCGGCCCCTCTCACAGACAACCAGCCGCCCTGAGCTCCTCCTGGAAACCAAACGACTGGGGGTCATGGAGGCGATCGGGGAACAACACCCCGTCGAGATGGTCGCACTCGTGTTGCACCACGCGGGCGTGGAAGTCCTCCACCACCCGCTCGCGATCCACACCGTGGGGATCCTTCCAGGCGAGATGGAGGGTTTGCCAGCGGCTCACCAGGCCTCGCAAGCCCGGCACGCTCAGGCATCCCTCCCACCCCAGCTGGGTGGCGGTGCCCATCGGTGTCAGCTGGGGGTTGATGAGCACGGTCTCAGGGATGGGCGGGGCTTCGGGGTAGCGGGGATTGGAACTGAGCCCGTAGATCACCACCCGCCAGGGCACGCCAATCTGGGGTGCCGCCAGGCCCGCTCCATCGAGGGCTGCCATGGTGTCCCGCAGGTCGGTGATCAGGGAGGAGAGTTGGGGGCTGCCAAAGCTATCCGGGGGAATGGGGGAGGCCACTTGCCTCAGCCGGGGATCTCCCAATCGCAGCACGGGGCGCACGGCCATGGTCCAGAGGCGTTCAAGAGGAGTTGCGACCACATTGGCAGCTGGTGGCGCGAGGACGAGCCAGAGACGGGGCGGCGGCCGGTGGGCTAAAGCTGGGGGTCAGCAAGCCCCACTCAGATGGAACGTGGCTTGCGGCTTGAAAGTGGCTTGTGGCGCACCTCGGACGGCAAGACGCCGAACTGGCGTTGGAAGTCGGCAGAGAAAAGCCTCAAGCTTTTGTAGCCGCAGCGCAGGGCCACCGCGTGCACCGGCAGGGAGGCGCCTTCCCCCCCTATCAACTGGGCCATTGCCGCTTGCAGGCGCTGCTGACGAATCCACTGCTTCGGCGAACATTGGAGCTTGTTCAGGAAGGCGTCCTGCAAGGACCGCCGGGAGTAGTGGCTGCGGGCCTCCAGATCGCTCAGCCTGAGGGGCTGATCGAGGTTGTCGCGGATGTAGTCGATCAGGTCATCAAAGGCGCTTTTCCCCTCCCGGGTGTGGAGCAGCTCCCCATCCGCTGGGACCTCCTGCAGGAGGGAGGGATCCAGCAGGGCGGCCACCTGCCGGTGGAGCACATCATCGAGGGCCAGCTGGGCGGGAAGGGTGGGATCCACCCTCGCGCAGGCATCGATGTAGTGAACCAGGGAGTGCATGGACTGCGCCGTCAGCCCTTGGGGCCAAGCCTTGGGCTGGAAGGCCGGCCACCCCCGACCGCCCACCCAGCGGCGGCCCAGCCCACCGGCCATGGCCGAAGCGGCGTGGGCAATCTCCCGGGGCTTGAGGGTGAAGACGGCGTTGTTGCTGGCCCCCCTGGCATCGCGCTCGCCGGGCGGGATCAGCAGCACACCACCGGTGGTGCAGGCCACCGCCCCGTGGGGCATGACCACACACCGGGTTCCGCCGAAGCAGATCACGACATGGATGTCTGGGCAGGCCTCCACGCCGAACTGAAGATCCGAGCTGCCGTAGCCCATCAGATGGGCGTTGTTGATGGGCAGGTGGGCCACAAACTGAAAGTAGTCCCGCTGGGGGGCGAGGCTCCGGAAGTACTTGACCGTCGCCGTGGGGCTGACTGCCGCATAGGCCTGTTCTGGACCCGCAAACCACTCATGCCGCAGGCCCTGCAGCACCGGAGAGAACCGATCCTGGGGAGCGTGCAAGGAGGAGATCGCTGCCACAGATGAGCTCGTCTAAGGCCGCCAACACTGTTGGGGAGAGGGGAAAAGAGAACAAGTCCCCAAATGGGGTAGGTGGTGAAGGATGAAGGGAGAAAGCACGCTCCATCACCGAGTAAAAATGTTTTCAGGCCTTGCCAGAACACACCAGCAAAATTTCTCTTTTTTAAGCTTTTTGCGATTTTCTGTCGTTCCCTAGCCACCGCCTCCGCAGCCGCCGCAGCCACCTCCGCATCCCCCCGTTCCACCACCACCGCCACCACCACCACCGCCATCCGTACCGCCCCAAGAGCCGCCGCCCTCCCCGTC
>JBIIJA010000295.1:0-3539 GCA_044234195.1 Cyanobium sp.
CACCAGCTGACTGGAAAGCCCCAGCTGTTCACTCGTGACAGGCAGAAAACTGAAATCCACCGATCCCCGCAGCACCGCCAAGGCGAGAAAGGTGGCCAGGATCAAAATCCCTGAAACGGCGGTGAACATCAGAAACTTCGTGGCGGCCATCGCTTTCCCCGCACCGCCCCACACCGAGATGAGGAGCCACAGGGGGATGAGCTCCAGCTCGTAGAACAACAAAAACAGCAACAAATTTTGGGCCAGAAAGGCGCCATTGACGGCCGCACTGATCAGCAGCAGGAGGGCGAAGTAGACCCGCGGCCGTTGACTGATGTCGCGGGTGCAGATGACCGCCACCAAGCTCAAGGCGCCGTTGATCAACACCAAAGGCAGGGAGAGGCCATCGACGGCCAGGCTGTAGGTCAGACCGAGGCCCTGGATCCAAGGAAAGGTCTCCCGCAGCTGCAGGCCCCCTTGGAGAGGATCGAAGGCCAGGAGCACGGCCCCGCTCCAGGCCACCTGCAAGCAGAGCACCAGGATCGCCACCTTGCGCATCAAGCCTGGCGCGGGCTGGCCGGGCCAGAGCGCCAACAGCAAGGAACCCAGGAAGGGAATGAGCAACAGCAGACTCAACATGGTTCAAGCACCCCTTTGCAGCCAGACCAGTCCAACAAACAAAAGCACGATCGCTGTGAGGAAGGTGAACACATAACTCTGGAGTTGACCGCTCACCCCGAGTTTCAAGCCCTCAGCGGTGGCAAGGGAACCCAAGCCAATCTTTTCCGCCAACCGATGGACGACCATGCGATCAAAGCCATTGGTGAGCCGGGCGAGGCCCGCCACAAAGGCCACGATCGTGTTGCGATAGAGACGATCCGTGTAGAAATCTGCCGCGAGCAAATCCTGCAGGGCCCGCAGGGGCCGGAACACCGAGCGGGAAGAAAAGCTGGCCACCGGCACGATGAGCTCCGCCACCAAACCCAGGACACCACTGGCCAACACCAGGATCCCCGCCGTTGTAGACACCGGTCCCAGCTCGAAATAGGCCTCGAGCCGGCGCATCAAGGCAGGCAGGAGGGCCACCACCACCCCCAGGCTCACCATGGGGAGGGCCATCAACCAGGTCACCTCTGGCGTGCGCTTGGTTTTCGGGTGGGGCACGTCGAGAAACACCTGTCGGTACACCCGCACCAGGTTGAACACCGTGAGGGCATTGGTGAGCAGCACGACACTCGCAAACCATGGACTCTGGGGGAGCAACACCTCCACCAGCCGGGCCAGACACCAAAATCCAGCCAGTGGTAGCAGGCCAGTGAGCGCTGCCCCACCCAGAAGGTAGGCGCTGGTGGTGGCGGGCATGCGACTGGACAGCCCCCCAAGTTCAGTGATGTCCTGACAGTTGGTGGTGGCAATCACACAACCCACACTCATGAACAGCAGGGCCTTGGCCAGGCCATGGGCCAACAACAGCAACAGGGCAATGGAGGGTTGTTGGAGGGCGATCGCGATGAAGACCAGACCCAAATAGGAGGTGGTGCCGTAGGAGAAGGCCCGCTTCAGATCCACCTGGGCGATGGCCACCAGAGCTCCGGCCAAGGCGCTGATCGTGCCCACCACAAGCAACACGTTCACCGCCAAAGGGGACAGCCTCAGTAGGGGCATCACCTTGACCAACACAAGGGCACCGCAGCTGACCACGGCTGAGTTGCGAAGAATCGAAGCTGGATTGGGACCCTCCATGGCCTCATCCAGCCAGAGGTGCATGGGGAACTGGGCACATTTGCCCATGGGTCCTGCAATGAGCCCCAGCCCGATGAGGGTGCCGGCCAGCGGGGTGATCTGCCCCTCCTGCAACGCTGTGCTGGACCACTGCTCCAGAGCATCAAAGGAGAGGGAGGGAGCCCAGGCGGCCAGGGCGACCAAGCTCATCAACAACAACACATCCCCCACCCGTTTGGTGAGGAAGGCATCGCGGGCGGCGGTGACCACCAAGGGTTGGGCATACCAAAAGCCCACCAGCAGGTAAGTAGAGAGGGTGAGCATCTCTAACAGGAAGTAGGAGATGAAGAGATTGCTGCTCAACACCACCCCGGCCATGGCCCCCTCAAAAAAGCCCACCAGGGCATAGAAGCGAGCCAGCGACCATTCCTTGTCTAGATAGCCCAGAGCAAACACCTGGCCCACAAGGCTCATGAACGTGATGAGCTCTAAGGCGGCCAAATTCGTAAGATTGAGATCAAAACCAATATGGAGATCCAAGTCTGCAACTTGAAACCAGCGCAGATCCAGTTGTTGGGGGCCCAGTGTTAAGACGTCTCTGAGGATCAGGCTGCCGTGAAGCACGGCCACCAGCGTGAGCAACAGATTGAGATAGGCCGCAGGCCTGGGGCCGTTGCGTTTGATCCAGCCAGCGGCCCATG
The DNA here is from genome assembly GCA_044234195.1 of Cyanobium sp. GTDB lineage: Bacteria > Cyanobacteriota > Cyanobacteriia > PCC-6307 > Cyanobiaceae > Cyanobium. The sequence goes on from JBIIJA010000295.1 coordinate 2,403, forward strand.
GCAAGGAGAGCGGCACCCCGCTGAATCCGTAAAGCGGAATCAGCCAGGCCAACTGGATGGGGAGCGGAAGGGCTGAAACCACAGGGGGGCTCGTCATGGGGACGCCATCAAGGAAATGGCTTGAGCGCCAAGCAGGCCGAGGGCGGGGAGAACGGGGGGGATCACATAGCCGCCCTGGCCAGGGCAGCAGGCGGAAGGGTTTCCAGGCTGCTCAGCCAGGATTCCAACGCTTCTCCATGTTGCCTTTCCTCCCGCCAAAGATCCTGGAAAAAAGCTTCATTGTCTCCATCGCCAATGCGCTGGCAGAGGGCCGCAGCCTCGGCGTAGTGCGCCACAAGCTGGGCCTCCAGGCTCCTGTTGAGCCGAAGCAGGCCGAGAAGATCGCTGGCATGGTGCACGGGCTGTAGTTGGGAGGCTCCAGGGGCGACTCCAAGGCTGATCATGCGTTGCACGATCCGTTCCGCATGCTGCATCTCCTCCACCGTTTCACGGCGAAAACGGTCGGCAGAGTCGCTATCGCCCCACACCTCCAGCAACACGGCTTGGGTGAGGTATTGCTGCACGGCCGTGAGTTCCAGGCTGAGGGCCCGGCCCAGATCGGCTAGCACGCGGGGATGGACGGGGGAAAGGCCCATCAAAGGCGACGGGGGCCGCTGCTGGCGGCAAGGGCAGGCTCAACTTCAACATGGGGACGGGCAATGATGTGGGCGGCCACCAGGCCATCCCCCACCCGCTCACAGGCATCCGCGCCAGCCCGGACCGCGGCATTCACAGCGCCGGTTTCCCCGCGCACCATGACAGTGACATAGCCACCACCAACGAATTCACGGGCCACAAGGGTGACTTCCGCGGCCTTGGTCATGGCGTCGGCGGCCTCAATCGCCGGCACCAAACCCCGGGTTTCGATCATGCCCAGGGCAATGCCATGGCCCGATGAGGGGCCCCTAGGGAACCCAAGCTGAGAGGGTTGGGGGGGCACTGGTGCTCCCCCAACCCCTTTGCTCAGGCCGCCACTCTTGGGGCCCGCCGATCCAGAGGACGGAGGGGTGGCAGGGGAGGGGGGGGGAGTGGAAGGGGAGTCTTCGCTCGCGGTTGGGGTCGATGCCAATGGGGTCGGGGAGGTTTGGGGTTGGGTTT
>JBIIJA010000145.1:0-5818 GCA_044234195.1 Cyanobium sp.
GTCCCGCAACTCGCAACAGAAACTGCTCAGGGTCCAGGCCTTGGTTTTCGCGATGCTCTTTCTCAGCAAGGACTAACTTTTTTGTAGGCTCCAGAACGTAGTCCAGCCGTCGTAGAACGGTGAACGGGAGTATGACCTTACCGTAGTCACTTCGTTTGTAGTCACCCCTCAAAATGTCGGCAATATTCCAGAGGAAGGCCGACAAGTTCTGCTTGCCGGTGGGCTGGGGCCTGGGGCTGGGGCGGTCATCGATTGGTTGGTCCGTGCGCTGCTGCAGCGGCACGTGGATCTGCTGCGCCTGCGCGAGCGCATGAACCCCGCCTTGCGCCAGTCCCTGGAGCGGATCGAGCGCAAGGCCCGCCCGCTGCTGGCGGACCCCTCCCTGCTGGATCGCGAGGAGGGTCAGGATGCTCTGGTGAAGGGATGACCACCTCCGCCCAGATTCGCAACCAGCTGATTCAGGCCCTCAACCTGGATCTGGTGGGTCCTACCCCAGACGTCCTGGCCCAGCTTGCGCTGCAAGGACGAACGGAGGAGGCTACCGAGCTGCGCGGCGAGGTGCTTGATCGCCCCCCAAACCGCTGGTACCAGACCGGTTTCCTGATCCCCAGTGAAACCAGCCTGGGCGAGCGCGCCGATGATGCAGCCGACGACGAGTTCGCCGGCCTCGATGGCCAGAACCTCTCCGCCAAACGCAAGAGCAACGCCAGTGGCGATGACACCGGCGCCAGTGAAGCCGGGCCGGCGCGGCGGGTGTTCTTCACCTGCTCCGTTGGCTTGAGCCTGCTCATCCCGCCAGACACCGGGCTGGAGGTCACGGTGCAGTGGGCCAGCTACAAGCCCACCGCCCCGCCAGAAGACAGCAAGGCCGACGAAGCCTGGTGTCGCGAACCCCACACCGAGCAGCTCAGCATCCCAGCCGCATGGCTGGCGCCCAGTGGCCGATCGGCCCAGGCCAAGCCGGTGCCCGGCAGTGATGGCCTGATGCTGCGTTGGCACCTGAGGCCAGCGCCTGCTGCTCACCAACTACGCCTTTTATAACGGGCCCTTCATCAAAGAGTTGTTCCAGCTGATCCGGGAGCCCATGGTGGCGCACTCGACGTTGCAGGTGCGGATGGTCTGCAACATCCACCGGGATCGTTGCGCAGCAGCAGACCTGGTCGCGCCTCTGGCCTCAATCGCCTGCCCCTGCGGTGTTCTTCGACCCCCGTTCCCTATCGCTTGAACGAGAGAAAGCTGTCTGTCACGTCAAGGCGGTGGTGGCTGATCAAGAGTTGCTCGTCACCAGCGCCAACCTGACGGATGCTGCCCAGCTCTCCAACGACGAGCTGGGCCTCCACCTCAGCAGTTCCACCCATGCCGATGACGTCTGGGATCATTTCGAACGGCTGATCCAACAGGGCTTGCTGCAGGCAGCGCCGAGTTCCCAGCACCCGTGACTGACACGCGGCAAGCTGGAGATCAAACGGCTCGCCCTGCGCATCCAGAAACTCCTCTATGCCGGTTGGCATTCGCAGAAGGGCCCCACCGACAACGGCTTGCTGTTCTTCCCCGATGGCTATGGCGGTCTCTGGCGGCGCCCGCCTGCTGGCGGAAGATGAAGAGCTGGAAGGTGCAGAGGTGGTAGCGGTGCTCTTAAGCCTTGATGGCCTCGTGATCGCCCAACGCCGCACCGTGGTGGGAGGCGGATAAAGTGGTCGCAAATGGAGGATCAGGCATGTCTGAAGTAGTCGCAAGCCAGGTTTCGGTGCGGGATCTCAAAACCCACCTCTCCGAATGGCTCGGCCGGGTGCAGGCCGGTGAGGTGGTGGAGGTCACCTCCCATCGCAAGCCGATCGCCCGCATCACAGCGGTCAATCCAGCGGAGACAACATCCAGCAGCCCGCTGCAGAAGGCGATTGATGCGGGATTGATCAGCTGGAACGGGCAAAAGCCCAACTTGCCCCCACCCGTCAAGCTGCGGGGGAAGGGAAAGCTGCTGAGTGAGATCGTGATTGAGGATCGGGGTTGAGCTGGTGATCCTTTTCTGTGACACCAGTGCCCTGATGAAGTTGCTCGTTGACGAAGATCAATCGGATCAGATGCAGCAGGTCAGCACCACTGTCGAGGCCATCGGGGTCTGCCGAATCAGCTGGGCCGAAACAATGGCGGCTCTGGCCCGTCGCCAACGGGAGGATCCGCTCAGCAGCGATGACCTGGAACAGGCTCGCCAGCACCTGATCCAGGCTTGGCAAACGTTCACCATTGTTGAGGTCAGCCAACCATTGGTGGAGTCGGCTGGACGATTTGCCGATGTGTTTGCCCTTCGCGGCTACGACAGCGTGCAGTTGGCCGCCGCCCAAGAACTGCAGCTCAAGGCTGAACTGCCAGTCATCTTTGGCAGCTACGACCGTCGCCTCAACCAGGCCGCCCAGTTGCTTCAGCTGGAGATTCTCCAGTGACGCAGGTGCCCACGATCACCAGCGAGATGGACCATCTCGACCAGCTCGGTGCCAAGGTCTTCGATGGCTTCCTTGTCCGCAAGGACCTGGTGCGCAAATACTCCCGCCAGTACTTGGTGCCCACCTACGTGGTGGAGTTCCTCCTGGGTCGCTACTGCGCCAGCACCGATCCAGCAGAGATCGAAGAAGGTCTGCAGATCGTCGCGAAACAGCTCCAGGGGCGCACGGTGCGCACTGGCGAGGAGGAGCTCTTCAAGGCCCACTCCCGTGATCAGGGCAGCGTCAAGATCATCGACATCGTGCGGGCCCGGCTCGACACCCGCAGCGATTCCTACGCCGCAGAGGTGCCCAGCCTCGCCATCAAAGACGCCCATATCGATGACGAGCTGGTGCGTGCTAACGAGCGCATGCTCACCGATGGCTTCTACGCCAAGGTGGCTCTCGAATACGACCCGGTGATCGCCCAGGAGCGCAACGGCCGGCCGATCCGCATCGCCGGGCTGCGGCCGATTCAGATGTCCAACCCCAAGGTGCTGGGGATATTGGCCAAAGGCCGAACTGCTTTCACTACAGATGAGCGGCGCGACTTCCTAATCCGCTCGATCGGCATTGAGCCAACCGCCCTCGATGAGCGGGCCAAGATGGTGGTGCAGCTGCGCATGGCTCCCTTTGTGGAGCGCAACTTCAACCTGGTGGAGCTGGGTCCCCGCGGCACAGGAATGAGCCACCTGTTCCAGCAGATCTCGCCCTACTCGCACCTGATCTCAAGCGGTAAGGCCACCGTCGCCAAGATGTTCGCACCATCGCCACGGCCCAATACGAACGGCTCGATCACGTTGTCGTGGAGGCGCTGCGTCGATCGAGGCGGGGGGCTCTGATGAGATCACCGTGGCACTCCTTGTTGGGATGGGCGGGTTGGGGCGAGAGGCACTGTCTGGTGGGGAGGGATCGACACCAAGCAGGTGCCGAAGGAGGCGTCTGATCATTCCATTGGGGGAGGAAGGGGGCCCCGGAAGGCCCCCTGTGGTGGAAGGAGAGGATCAGTTCCGCTCGGAGCTATGCACTGTTTCCAGCACCCGGCCATCGGCATCCACCCGCTCGGCACGCACATCGGAACGGCGTACGGTTTCGGTGACGGTTTGGTCGCGGGTTTCCGCCTGCTTGGCGAGGTTGACTTCCTCAACCACCTGGGCGCGCTTGCTCACAATCGCCCGCTCGTCGAACTCAGAAAGCTCAAACACGCGCTCCCTAAAGGCATCCTCAAGGGCATCCCGGGTCACAGCACGGCGTTGCACGGTCACGGTTTCATCCACTAGGGGGATGCTCTTGGACACCTTGCTTTCTGAGACGACGTTGTAGATACGAATGCGACCAGTTTCAACTTTTTCCTTGCCGAGTTCCACCACTTCCTCCACAACCTCTAGCACGTTGGGATCATGGCTGGAATCAATCAACTCCGAATGAAAATTGGGATTGCGCTGCTTCAGCGTGATCACATGGTCGCGGATGTTTACCGGTGCATTGGAACCAATGATTTCAGCGGCTCGACCCTCAGCATTGGCTGGCACTTGGGCTGTGAGCAGGGTGCCACCCTGACGAACCCCCTCCAAATAAATGGAAAGATCTGGGTCCGGCACAAGATCGGAAAGGGCACGTAGCTTGGGGGCATCAGCTGCATCATCAGCGGTAAGTAGGTCGAGCGCATCACGATGCACGCCTGCTGCGGCAAGGTCATCAAGCGCCTTTGCGGCAGTCTTGTTTTCAGTGAACAGACCAATGACAGTTCGGGTGGTCATAGCAAAAAAGTTAGAAGGGAGCAGGAAGGAATCAGTGCATACTCAATGGAGCCATTCACCGTTTAGGCAGAAGGAACCTCGTTGAGAATGTCGATCGGAACCACTGGCAAAAGGTTGCTGAGAATGACACCGACTCTCTTCAGACAATCTATCAGGGACCCATGGGAACAAGGTGGAGACTTGGTGATTTTCGATGGAGGGGTGTGGTGCTTCGCGATACAGGGGAATCGGTTGTGATTCAATGCCAATTGCGTTCAAGGCACCCAGGGGTAGCTCCAGCCCCAGCATCGCGAGCAGCAGCCCCGACCAAGTCGGGGCTGTTTCTCTCGGGCTTGTGGTTGCCCCGCACCCATGCCGAGGCCCCGGCGGAGATATCCGCGGTTGGCTCGCAGGAATGGCCCGAGCAGGGTTCAGGTTGCCGCGTGGATGCAGCAGTCCGCAAATCCATGCGCTCAGTGCATCAAAACGCCGGTGCCGCAGCCCCCCCGAGGAGGAGGGGGGCGCCTAAGAAGCATTGAACTGACTGGTTTTTTCCAGGTACGGAAACAGGTACCGCCACAAGCCACCGCCAGCCCCAAAGAGGCGTACTTTGAAGTTGAGGGGAGGCCCGGGAGCCAACCCGATCCTCGCCCTCCACCAGAGTCCGGCCAGGGAGCACCCGAGCCGGTGCGCATAGCGGAGGTGCGCCAACGATGCGACACACAACAGGTGAACTCGGTGACGCGGCGCGAACGTCATCCCGTAGCCGCAGAGAGCGAGACGCCACTTCTGTTTCCCGCGTGTTGAACCCCCGGGCTGCATAACCCGAGCCGGGATCACAACCGAGAAGGTCAAGCCCCGAGCATCTCTTCTCCCAGACGTGATCTCCTTCCCTTCCCTGCCAGGCCCAAGTCGAAGGCTTCTGCGCAGCAATAGACAGGTCATGAGTGAACCACAGACACCCGACCGGCAGTCCTTGGTGTGAGGAGGTGACCGCCGCAACCGGTGCTAAGGCGCCCCCCACGGGGCGCCTTCCATTTGTGTTTGCAGTTAGAGCTCCATCCTCCAACCGTTCTGATTTCGGATCCGCAGCCCTGGCGTGGAAGGCCAAGAGCAGCCTGAGTCACGAGCACGTCGCGCCAGAACGCGAGCATCGGACTCTTCTACCAGCAGTGGGCTCCTTCATGCCGTGCAGGTGAAAGGCCATCCCCCGTCAATCAGTCGTCGGTCTTGGAGCCACCGCAATCCTTCCAGCTGTTCAGCAGACGAGCCAGCTCATCCTTCATGGCGCTCAGCTCATCGATGCGCTGGTTGATGGAGTCCATCTTGGCCGCAATGCTGTCTTTCAGAACGGCACAGTTGCAGACGCCCTCGCGCCGCACCTCCAGAATCCTTGTCAATTCCGGAATCGACACATCCATCACCCGCAGGGCGCGAATGATCGTCAGCTCAGCGAGATTCTCCTCATCGAACAATCTGTAGCCACCTGTTGAGCGAGCCTTGGGCTGGAGCAAGCCCTCGTCGCAGTAATGGCGGATCGTTTTTACCGGCAAGCCGGTGGGCCTGGCCACTTCACCGATGCGCAGGCTGGGAGCTGGTTTC
>JBIIJA010000105.1:0-6922 GCA_044234195.1 Cyanobium sp.
AGCCAGCCGTTAGCGCCCAGGTAGGTGGCGGTGAGGGCGGAGCTGGCGGGGGACATAGGGGATGGCGAGCGTGGGCCCCAGGATGGCGCGGCTCAGGGGAGGTTGCGAGCCAAGGAAGAGAAACCACCACCAGCTGAATATCCCTTAAAATCATCCCATCGGATCATCCCTGGAGGATGGGGCCATGCAAGCTGTCAGCATCAGCGGCCTGAAGCACAATCCAGCCGAAGCCCTGCGCCAGGCGAAGGCGGGCCCCGTGGTGGTGCTCAACCGTGACAACCCCGATGCGGTGCTGATTGGTCTGCAGCCCGGCGGCCTGCTGCAGGCGCCTGGGGTGCGTGCAGCCCTGGCCACCGCTCTGTTTCGGGATGGCGAACTGTCGCTGGCGCGGGCGGCCCGGGTGGCGGAGATGGACGTGGCCGGCTTCATCAACCACCTCGGGCGGCTTGGCATCGCAGCGATCCGCCTCACCGATGCAGAAACCCGATCCGATCTCGACACCCTGGAGCAATGGCTGCAGTCGTCATCGCAGACGCCAGCCCCCTGATCGCCTTGGCCCGGGTCGACGGGCTGGGCTGGCTGCCGGCGCTCTTTGGTGAGGTGCTCGTCAGCGATGTGGTGCTGGCTGAAGTGCTGCCGGGCCGATTCCCGCAGAATGAAGGGCCCTTAGCGCAGGCCATCCAGGCCGGCTGGCTGCGGGTGGCAACCGCTATGCCGAGCGAACCCTGGCTGCCGGACCTGGATGAAGGCGAAGCCGCCAGCATCCGCTTGGCCCTGGCCAGCGGCCCAAACGTGCTGCTGTTGATTGATGAGCGCGCCGGCCGGGCGGTGGCCCGGGAGCTGGGCCTGAAGTTGGCCGGCACGGCCGCCGTCGTCGGTCTGGCCCGCCAGCAAGGCCTGATCCCCTCAGCCCGAGCCGTGTTCGCCGCGCTGCACGCCAGTGATTTCCGCATCACCCCGGAGGTGATTCAAGCGGTGTTGGAGCGGTGTGGGGAGTGAGGGGGTAGCGATTGGTCATCATCGGCTGACGTCACTCTCTGGATCCCCTCTGGCCTGCATCCCATCAGGCCGCTGGGGAGACCATGGCGCCGCCGGGGATCGCTAACGCTGAGAGCTAGCGCTTGGGGGGACGGCCGAGGCGCATCACCGTTGACCTGCTCCCTGAAAACAAAGTTTTTCCACTCCCAACAGACCCAATCGCATCCCCTGGCCAGACTGGGATTTCACTCACAAAGCCCCATGGCTCAGCCGCCGCAAGACCCCGCGCCAGAGTGGGCTAAAGCTGCGGCCTCAGCGGCTGGCCCCCCGCGCTGGAGCCGCCGCCAGGCGCTGCAGTGGGGACTGCTCTCGGCAGGGGGGCTACTGCTCCCCCGGGGCCAGGGCGAGGCGGTCTGGGCGGCGGAGGCGAGCGCGGTGGGCTGCAGGCCCCATGGCCATGCCACCCCGGCAGGTCCAGCGGTGCCCACCCGCACCAGCCCCCAGATCCCCCGTTTCGAGCTCCCCTTCCGCCGCCTGGAGGCCCTCGCCCCGGAACGGGTGGCCGCTGACCTGGATGGTTATACCCTCACCATCGCCCGCAGCTCGGTGGAGATCCTGCCGGGCCGCAGCACCTGGGCCTGGACCTACAACGGCAGCCTGCCGGGGCCCCTGATCCGCCAGCGCAAGGGGCGCGCCTCGGTGGTGCGCTTCATCAACCAGCTGCAGGATCCGCGCGCCGGCCAGGTTGCCACCTCGATCCATTTGCACGGCATGGCCTCCCTGCCGCAATACGACGGCTATGCGGAAGACCTGATCCCCAGCAACCACTACAAGGATTACTACTACCCCAACAACAAGGGCGGCCCCTTCTGGTATCACGACCACGCCATCGGCCAAACCTCCCGCAACGTCTACATGGGGTTGGCGGGGCTTTACATCGTCGACTATGACGCCGAGGATTTCGCCGATCCCGCCGCCGCTGATCTCCTGCCCCAGGGGGAATTCGACCTGCCGATGGTGATCCAGGACAAGCGCTTCGATGGCGATGGCCAGCTGGTGTTCAACGACCGGCAGCAGCGGGGCCTTTACGGCGATGTGCTGCTCGTCAATGGGGTGCCCTGGCCGCGCCTGGTGGTGAAGGATCGCCCTTACCGCTTTCGGATCCTCAACGGCGGCACCTCCTGGGTGCTTCAGCTTGGCGTGCAAGCCATGGTGGATGGACGCCCCCAGCCCCTGCCCCTGCTGGTGGTGGCCAGTGATTCGGGGCTGCTGCCCCAGGCGGTGCCCTGCCGTTCCCTGCGCATGGGGGTGGCGGAGCGCTACGAGGTGATCGTGGATTTCCGGGGCCTGGCGGGCAAGGAGGTGTTTCTGATCAATCCCATCCAAGCCGTCAACGCCCCTGCCCGATCGCCTCGGCGTTCTCACCCCCATCGCCACCCTGCTGCAGGAGGCGCGTGCGGGCGGGGTGCCGGTGCGCACCTTCCGCTTTGATCGCCTCGGCAGCCAGTGGGTGATCAACAACAAGGTGTGGGATCCCAACCGGGTGGACGCCCAGCTCCAGCCCTGCGCCACGGAGATTTGGCGCTTCGAGAATCCAGGCGGTGGCTGGGTGCATCCGGTGCATGTGCACCTGGGCCACTTCCGGCTGCTGAGCCGCGATGGCTCACCGCCGCCGGCCTGGGAAGCAGGGATGAAAGACACTTTTTTCCTGGGCGATTATCAAAAGCTCGAGATCATTGGCCGCTTTGGCCCGCACGAGGGCAAATACATGATGCATTGCCACAACTTGGTGCACGAAGACCACGACATGATGACCCAGTTTCAAATCGGCACCAACGGCTGCGACCCCTGCGCCGCCCCCGCCCGTCCCTTGCCGGCCCCCGCCAGCTTCGACGCCCCCCGCTGTCTGCCGGGGCCGGAATGCTCCCTGCCGCCGGAGGGGCGCTCGGTGTAGGAGGGCGTAAGGCTGGGCCGAGGGGAGGGCAGGCCGAAGTTCAGCCTGGCTCCTCCCCCCGATGGGAGCCCGCATCGAACTGCCGCAGGGCCTTCATGTCGTAGGGGTTGCGGGGGCCCTCGGCGCGGGGTGTGCCGCCCTTCTCCTTGGCGGTGGTGACGGGCGGCCCAGCGGAAGTGCCAGGCCCAGCCGCAGGGCCCTCTGGGGCCTGAGGCGCGGCCCAGGCAGGGGCGATGGCCCCCAGGCTCAGCAGACCCAGGAGCAGGCAGGTCACAAGAGCCCTGCGGGCTGCAGCCACCAGTTGGACAAGGGGATGCGCCACGGGACCTCTGCGCGGGATTGCTTCAAGGTAGCCCTGCCCAGCGTCCACTCCTACAAGCTGCGAATCAAGCATCTGGCTCCTCCAGCGACGACTGCGCCAGCAGCGTCAGGAAGAACTGGAATCGGGCTCGGTTGGTGGGGTTGGGGTCGAGTTGGACGCGTCCGGAAAGCAGTGTTGCTTGATCAAGGCGCTCAAAGCTCTTTCTCTGGCGTTCTCGCGCCTCAGCTGCTCGGTCTCTGTCCTGATCTGCTCGATCTCGATCAACTTGGCGTTCACGCGCTGCTCGACGTCGGGATCGCGTCGCCAGTTGAGCATCGACAACCACTGTCGCCACCGAGGCAGCGATGAAAAGGATTCCCCATTGCCGCTGGAGGCCGATGGTGGTGCCGGCGAGGGTGATGTGGTCATAGGAGGAGAACAGGGCGATCAGGCCGAGGATGAAGCCGCTGATGGCTTGGGTGAAGCCAATGCGGTCGAGGCTGAGGCAGAAGAGGCTTTGGGGTGAAGACCATTCTGGCGGTCCTGGCGAACGTGAGGTGCCCGGGGCGATCGCCTTTTGGGAAGCTGCGTCGGAGGGTTCGGGGTTGGCGGGCACAGGATGCCGTGGGCGTGGGTGGAGCGCTCCCAACACATTCATGCCACCAGAGCCAGCGTCTGTCTCAGCGCCGCGGCGTCGCCGGCCCTGCAAAGGCCAACCAACCTGAAGCTCCCTACTCTTGGGCCCAGAAGTGCTGCCAAAAGGCCGGAGGCCGATCCCCAGCGTGAGCGCCACAGAGCAACCCGACAACGAAGCAGGAAAGGAATCCGCTCGGACAGCTGGGAGCAGCGCAGCAGCTGGGCCGAGCAAGGAAGACGCTGGCGCGCTGAGCGAAGACCGGATGCACCGCCGTGTGGCCAAGCCAGCCCCCTGGCGCGTGTTTCTCTCCCACACATCGGAGCTGCGGCAGCATCCAGGGCCCGGCAACTCGTATGTGGACCGAGCTGAGCGGGCCGTAAGCGCCGCCGGCCACGTGATCGCCGACATGGCCGATTTCGCCTCCGCCGACCAGAAGCCCGCCAGCCTCTGCGCCGAGACGGTGGGGGAGTGTGATGTGTATGTGGGGATCTTTGGCCTGCGCTACGGCTCACCGGTGCGCGATCGGCCAGAGGTGTCGTACACCGAGCTGGAGTTCGAGACCGCCACGGAGAAGGGTCTGCCGCGGTTGGTGTTCCTGGTGGACAGCGACTCTGGTGATCTGGGCTTGCCCCCCAGAGCTCTGGTCGACCTGGAGTACGGCCAGCGCCAGGCCGTTTTTCTCCAACGGGTGAGGGATGGTGGCCTCACCGTGCAGCGCTTCCGCAATCCCGACCACCTGGCGCTGTTGGTGGAGCGATCCCTGCGGGCCCTGGAGAAGCGCAGCGCCAGCGCGTCTCCCCAGCCGGCCCAGCCCTCCAGGGGCCCCGCCGGCTGGAGTTGGCCCACCGCCTGGGAGTTCCGCGCCTACCGCGAGGAGAAGCGCAGAGACTTCGTGGGTCGGGCCTGGCTGTTTGCGGAGGTGCGCGCCTGGGCCACCGATCCCAGCCCCAAGGCCACCCAAGCCCTGCTGATCGGCGCCGACTATGGCGTGGGCAAATCGGCGTTCCTGGCGGAACTGATCGACAACGCCCACCAGAGCAAGGGCCAGGACAGCCACGGCCCGGGGATTCCGATCGCCGCCCAGCACTTCTGCACCACCGAGCAGGACGCCACCCTCACGGCGGGGTTGTTTGTGCGCAGCGTGGCCGCCCAGCTGGCCGGCGCCCTGCCCGCCTACCGCCAGGCGCTGGAGGCGGATGGGGCGAGCGAGCGGCGCCACTGGCTGGATGAGGCCGCGCAAGATCCCGAGCGGGCCTTCGATCAGTCGGTGCTTGCGCTCTTGCAGGCGATCGATCCGCCCCCGCCGCCCCAGCTGCTGGTGGTGGATGCCCTCGATGAGGCCCAGGATCCCCGCTCCAGCGGCGGGCCGGCAACGCAACAAACGATCGTGCACCTGCTGGCCCGCTACGCCAATCGCTTGCCCCCCTGGCTGAAGCTGCTCGCCACCAGCCGCCGCCGCCCCGATGTGCTCACCCCCCTGCGCCAGGGGTTCTCCCTGAAGGAGCTGAACGCCGAGGAAGCCCGCAACCTCGCCGACCTGCGTGCCTACGCCGAAGCCCGCTGCCTGGCCTCCCCCCTGGCCGAGCGGCTCCAGAAGGCCCACCTCAGCGCCAGTGAGGTGGCGGAGTTTTTGAGTGGCAAGGAGCAGAGCGGCGGCAAGTTTCTCTACGTGGTGCGGGTGCTGAAAGATCTGGAAACGGGCTTGTTGCCCCTGAGCGGCCGCGCCGATCTGGAGGCCCTGCCGCCGGGGATGGATGGGTTTTACCGGGAGGCCTTTGAGCGGCGGTTCCCCAGCGAGGAGAGCTATGGGCCAGTGCGCGAGCTCCTGGGGGTGTTGTGCGAGCAGCGGGAGCCCTTGGGGCGGCGCGAGCTTGCGGCCCTCCTGGGCTGCACGGAGCGGCAGATCGCCGCAAGCCTGCGGCCGCTGCACGACCTGCTGCGGCTCCAGACCGTGACGGCGGAGCGGGAGGGGGCAACGGACAAAGAGGTGGTGCACAGCTTTGATCACCTCTCTCTGCCGCAGTGGTTGAGCGAGGAGGACGAGTGGTTGCAACCCCGCGCCGGGCGCTTTGCGGTGGACCGGCCCGCCGCGGCGGAGCGCCTCCGCGCCTGGGCACTGGCGGAGGTGGAAGCGGGGCGGGCCCACACCTGGCCCTATCTGGTGCGGCACCTAGCCAGCCACCTCAACGACCAGGAGCGGCCGGGGGTGATCGCGGGGTTGCTGGGGCAGTTCGCCTGGCTGGAGGCGCGGCTGCGGCTGGCGGGCATCAATGGGCTGCTGGGGGATTTCGCCTTGGCGGCGCCATCCCCCTGGCTGGGGCGGCTGGAGCGGGCGCTGAGGCAGGGGGCCCATGTGTTGGGCCACAGCGAGGGGTGGCGCGGCCATGAACAGCTGGCCTCCCAGCTACTGGCGCGGTTGGCGGACAGTGGCGAGGAGACAGAGCGTTTGAAGGGGGAGGCCTTCGCCTGGCTTCACCAGGCAGGCGGCGCGCCCCCACTTATCGACAACCTTGTGGCCCATGAGGCCTTGCTGAGCACCCTGCCGGTGGGCAGAGAGGTGACCACCCTGGCGATGCTCCCCGACGGACGTCTCGCCTTTGACTCAGAAGACAACACCATCCGACTCTGGGATCCCAGCACGGGGTCCTGCTCCCGCACCCTCAAGGGGCATCAGGACTTGGTCAAGGCGCTGGCGGTGCTCTCCGACGGGCGCCTCATCTCCGGCTCAGATGATGCCACCATCCGGTTGTGGGATCCCGCCACCGGTGCCTGCGAACAGGTCTTCCAGGGGCATCAGGGCTGGGTGATGGCCCTGGCGGCGCTCCCAGACGGGCGCCTCGCCTCGGCATCAGACGATCGCACCATCCGCCTCTGGGATCCCACCACAGGCTCTTGCTCCGACACCCTCTGGGGACATCAGGGCACCGTCAGCGCCCTGGCGGTGCTCATCGACGGGCGCCTCGCCTCCGGGGCTTCTGACCACACCATCCGGGTGTGGGACCCCGCCACCGGCTCCTGCACAGCGGTCTTCGAGGGACATCAGGGCTGGGTG
>JBIIJA010000106.1:0-6870 GCA_044234195.1 Cyanobium sp.
GTGGAAGGATGGGCGTAACGGCCCTGCATCACGGCCAGAGGGGTCTCCCCGATGGTGAGCACGTCGTTGGGCTGGATCAAGGCCCCGCAGTAGCGCTCCAACACCTCGGCAGGTTGATCCAGCACGCCAAGGAGATGGGTTTTCACTGGCAGCACCTGGCAGGCGTCTCCTCGCCGCCAGGGGGCTGAGGCGCTCTGCAGTGGAGCAGGCTTTTGCAGGGGAACAAGAATCTGGCTGCGGCGGCTCAGCCGACCAAACGGACCGTAGTTGATCCAATGGATATCGAGCCAGAGAGTATCGAGGATGGCGCCAGCATCCAGGCCCGCCGGAGGCTCAAGGTTCACCCGCACCCGGGCCGCCGTGCTCTTGCGGCCTTTCACGATGTAGGCCGCCCAATAGCCATCGGGGCGGGCGGGCTCATCTGGATGAAGAGAGGTGATCTGCACACGACGCCGCACCTCCGAAACATCTGCCCGGCCCAGGAGCACGGGATCCACATGGATCTCGGGCACAAAAACCTCCATGCGCGGATGGGGGTTACGGATCCTGATCTCCCCCTCCACCTCCAGGGCAGAGCCTTGGCGGCGCACCTCAAACGGGCCAGCTTCCAAGAGCAACGGGGAGGCTGGCCTGAGGCGATGGCGCAGCTCCAACCAGGCCAGGGCCAGGCCGAAAAGGAGCAACCCAATCAGCAGAGAGGACCAAAAAAGGGACAAACCCGATCAACCGCAAGACTCTGGTGCAGGAGCGTAAGGGCAGCGGCGGCCCTAGGTTCGCCTGGATGGCACCGGCCCGGCCACTGGCATGCGCAAAACCTTTGTTCTGGACACCAACGTGCTCTTGCACGACCCGAAGGCCCTGACCAGCTTTCAGGACAACGATGTGGTTGTGCCCATTGAGGTGGTGGAGGAGATTGACCGCTTCAAGAGGGATCCCTCAGAGAAGGGTCGGAACGCCAGGCAGGTGTCACGCCTGCTGGATGAGCTCAGGGAAAAGGGCAACCTGGCCGACGGGGTAACGATCAACGAGGCCACTGGCGGCACCCTGAAGGTGGTGTTCTGCCGAAGCGAGACCCTGCAACAGCTCCCCCCCGAACTCAAGGGAGGCAATGGCGATAACAACATCCTGGCTGTGGCCCTGGAGCAACGGTTGCAGGAGGTGATGGGCAATCACCGCCCCGTGGTGCTGGTGACCAAAGACACCAACCTGCGGATCAAGGCCGATGCGGTGGGCCTGATTGCCCAGGACTACACCACCGACAAGGTGGACATTGCGGATTTGTATCCCGGATTTTGCGAGGTGTGGGCCAGCGCCGACCAGATGGACCGGGTGAAAAGCCAGGGAGGGCTACCCCAGGCCGACCTGGCGGGAGGCCATCCGGAGCTGGTGGCCAACGAGGGCGTCACCCTGGTGGATCAGGCCCAACCCAACCACACCCTGCTCGCCCGATTCCATGGGGATAGCGGAGCCCTCATGCCATTGCAGAAGGCTCCGAAGGTGCGGCTTGGGGCGATTCAGCCCCGCAACAGAGAACAAACTTTTGCTCTGGATCTGCTCTTGGATCCTGAGATCCAATTGGTGACGCTCATCGGCAAGGCCGGCACGGGCAAGACCCTGCTCGCCCTCGCGGCGGGCCTGCACATGGTGGCAGATGAGCGGGCCTACGACAGACTCCTCGTCACCAGACCCGTGATCCCCCTAGGGAAGGACATTGGCTATTTGCCAGGGGACATCGAAGAGAAGATGGGCCCCTGGATGCAACCGATTATCGACAATTTGGATTTCCTGCTCGGCGCCACTGACAGCCATGGCAGCGCCCGGGGAGGCCAGCGCGCACCCCGCAACAGCTGGGCGGATTTGAAAGGGATGGGGCTGCTGGAAGTGGAAGCCATCAGCTACATCCGCGGTCGCTCCATCCCCCGTCAATACATGGTGGTGGATGAGGCCCAAAACCTCACGCCCCATGAAGTGAAAACCATCGTCACCCGTGTGGGAGAAGGAACCAAAATCGTGCTCACGGGCGACCCTTACCAGATCGACAACCCCTATGTGGATGCCGAGAGCAATGGCCTGACTTGGCTGGTGGAGCGCTTCAAAGGCCAGGGCCTGGCTGGCCATGTCACCCTCATGCGCGGGGAGCGTTCACCCCTGGCCGAGCTGGCGGCCAACTTGCTTTGAGCATGGTGACCTCTCTCTCCAGCCAGCGCTGGCAGCGGCGTGTCTGGATCGCTGCTGCCCTTTTCGCGGTTGTCGGTTTATTCATCCAGTGGTGGCGTGTCCAGTCCCTCACCGCCTCCTACGACCAGGGCATCTTCACCCAAGTGCTCTGGAACAGCCTCCATGGCCACCCCTTCGAGAGCACCCTCTCTTCCCAGCTCTCCACCAATGTGATCCACGGCGGAGAGCCTCCCTCCTTGGGCTACCGCCGCCTGGGTCAACATTTCACCCCCTTGCTTGCCCTTTGGACTCCCTTCGTGGGCATCGGGGGCCCTTGGGTCCTGGGGATCATCCAGGTGCTGCTGATCACCGCGGCAGGTCTGGTGCTGCACCGCCTGGCGCGCCAGTGGCTAGCGGAGGATCTGGCGGCCATGGTGAGCCTCAGCTTCTTCGGCGCCAATGCGGTGCTCGGCCCCACCTGGGGCAATTTCACAGATCTCTGCCAGCTGCCCTTGCTGGTGTTTCTCCTGTTGCTGGCCCTGGAACTAAGGTCGTGGAGACTCGGGGCCCTGGCCGCCCTACTCATCCCTCTGGTGAGGGAAGACACAGGTGTGGTGCTGGTGGGGATCGGTCTCTGGCTGCTGTTCCGTCAGCGCCAGCGCTGGCCCGTGGCCCTGTGCCTCATTCTCTGGGGTGGCGCCTGGGTGGTGCTGGTGACCAACGTGCTGATGCCCCTCTTCAGTGAGGACAATTCCCGGCGCTTCATGCTGGAAAACTTTGGCCAGTATGTGGGCCAGCAGGAGAAGGCCTCCAGCCTGGAGGTGCTCCGGGCCAGCCTGAGCCAGCCCCTGTTGGTGCTGAAGGAGCTGGTGAGCCCTCCAGACCAAACCCTTCGCTATCTGCTGGGACAGGGGCTGCCCCTGATGTTGGTGCCTTTTCTCTCCCTCGATAGCTGGATGCTGATGGGACTTCCCCTGCTCGGCCTGCTGTTGGCCCGTGGGGTCAACAACCCCCTCTCGATCAACATCCGCTACACCTTTTTGATCGTGCCAGGACTCTTTGCTGGCGCCGCCCTGTGGTGGCGAGGCCATGCCCATCTGTTTGCCCAGCGGCGGCTGCGGGCGGTCTGGGCGGGCTGCCTGGCGCTTTCCATGATCTTCACCCTCACCAGCAACCCCAACCGCTCCCTCTCCTGGCTCATCCCGGACAGCGTCTCCCCTTGGGTGCATGTGCCTTTGGCAGAGAGCTGGGGCCATGCCCAGCAGGCCCGTCAGGCCCTGGACACGGTTCCCCCAAAGGCAACTCTCTCCGCCACCTCCCACCTGGTGCCGAGGCTGGCCCAGCGGGAGGTGCTGGTGCGCTTCCCAAGGGCCATCGCCTATCGCGATCGACAAGGCCAAACCCAGCCAGTGGACTGGGTGGCGGCGGATTTGGGGCGGCTCCAGCGCTACGCCCCGGCCTTCAACGAAGACGGAAAGACCCTGAAGGCCGCCATCGAGCGACTGGAAGAGATGGGAGCCAGCTATGGCATCCAGGAGCTTCGTGATGGCGTGGTGATTCTCCAGCGGGGAGCCAGCGATCGGCCGGGGACGCGGGAGGCGCTGGAGCAGATCATCCGATCATCCGCTGGGGATCCAAGCAACGGTCAAACTCCTCGCCGCTGATGTAGCCAAGGATCACCGCACTTTCCCTCAGGCTGATGCCGTGCTCATGGGCATGGCGGGCGATGGAACAGGCGCTGTCGTAGCCCACTACGGGAGTGAGGGCCGTGACCAGCATCAGGCTCTGATCCAAATGATGGGCCATGCGGGCCTCATTCACCCTTAGATCCTCGATGCAGTGATCCCGGAAGCCCGCGCAGGCCCCCCTCAAGAGCTCAATGCTCCCCAGACAATTGAGGGCGATGAGGGGTTTGAAGACGTTGAGCTCGAAGTTCCCCTGGCTGGCGGCCATCTGCACAGCCGTGTTGTTCCCCATCACCTGCACCGCCACCATGGTGACCATCTCGCACTGGGTGGGATTCACCTTGCCGGGCATGATGCTCGAGCCAGGCTCATTCTCCGGCAAAATCAGCTCCCCCAACCCGCAGCGGGGGCCGCTCCCCAGCCAGCGGATGTCGTTGGCGATCTTCATCAAACTGCCCGCCAACACGGCCAAGGCCCCATGGGTGGCGGCCAGGGCTTCGTGGCCCGCCAGGGCTTGAAACTTATTGACTGCGGAGGAAAAGGGGAGACCGAGCCTCTCGGACAGCCGAGCCGCCACTGCCTCGCCAAAGCCGGCTGGCGCATTCAGCCCCGTCCCCACGGCCGTGCCCCCGATCGCCAGCGCCTGCAGCCCAGGCAGCGTGGCCCGTAGGCCGGCCAGCCCAAGCTCCAGCTGGGCCTGATAGCCGCCGAATTCCTGGCCCAGGCTCAAGGGCACCGCATCCTGGAGATGGGTGCGGCCGATCTTGATCAAGCCAGCGTATGCGCTCGCCTTGCTGGCAAGGGAGGCGATCAGAGCGTCAAGGGCCGGCAGCAACTGGCGCTCCAGGGCGACGAGGGTCGCCACATGCATGGCCGTCGGGAAGGTGTCGTTGCTCGACTGGCTGAGATTCACGTGGTCGTTGGGATGCACGGGGGTTTTGCTGCCCAGCACCCCTCCCAACGCCGCAATCGCACGGTTGGCAATCACCTCGTTGACATTCATGTTGGTCTGGGTGCCCGAGCCCGTCTGCCACACCTTCAGCGGAAACTCCCGATCCAGTTGGCCACTCGCCACTTCCTCTGCAGCAGCAACGATCGCGCTGGCCAAGGCCGGATCCAGGCGCCCAACCTGGGCATTCACCTCCGCACAGGCCGCTTTCAAATGGCCAAAGGCATGCACGATGGCCAGGGGCATCGGCTCACCAAAGGGGAAGAGATGGAGGGATCGCTGGGTCTGGGCACCCCAGTAGTGGTCAGCGGGCACGTCCACCGCGCCAAGGCTGTCGCTCTCCATCCGGCTCAGGGGGGAAGACACATCAGCCACGGGGAGAGGATGGGGAACCGGCCGCCTGCCAACCGTCGTTGAGCTCGTTGAAGCTCGCCACACTCCTCTCGGAACGAACTGGGGGCAAGGGCAAACCCGTGGCCTGGCTCAAGGCTCCATGGATGGCATCGATGTCCACCTGTCCCGCGTCATCAAACAGCACCTGCCCATCGGTGCCGAGAACCACCACCTGGGGGATCACCCCGCGCCAGTAGTGCCGAGGATCCGTAGGACCCCCATCAGCCCGGCCCTGGAGAGGATCGGTGACCAAAGGGATGAGTTCAATGCTGTTGCCCCACACCCGCTGCAGCTCTGAAACCACCCCGGCGAAACGCTTGCTGACCGAACTATCGTCGAGGTAGTACACCAGAAGGGTCACTCGATGGGCGCCCAGGGCCTCCGCCAGGCTGAGGCGGGGGGGCAAGGCAGCAGCCGAGCCTTGAACCAACGAGCCAGGACAGAAGCCAAAGGGCGAGGGGCGAGAGGAGGCAGGGGGAACAACGGCAGGGGCTGTAGCTCACACCTAGAGGATTATGGGGCTCAGCGCCCGAGGCTTCGGCCCATGCCCTGGGCAATGCCTCTACCCACCAATCCAATCGCCCGGCCCACCACCCGGGTGAGAAACACCACGACAAAATCCCCCAGGGCCCGCACCACGTTCTGCACCTGGGGGGCGAGGGCATCCCGCACCTCCAGGGCAAGGGTAACGAGTTGCTGGGGCCAACCCAGCCGCCTGAGTTCCCCATCCCGGGGCTCGGTGAGATCCAGGCGGCTGATCCCCCCCTCTTGCAAACAAAACAGAGGGCGCCTGCTCTCATAGAGCTGAATCGGGCGCTCCACCCAGCTCAACCAACGCTGTTGGGCATTGAGCTGGTTGCGCAAACGCTCCAGATTGCGGGTCGGAAGCAAGGTGTCGCGGAGCAGGTAGCGGCGCAATTCGGGCCACTCGGCACTCAGGGCCAGCACCTGGCTGCTGATCTGTTCGGCGCTGCGCACGAGCCAATTGGCCAGAAGCATCTCCAGGTAGAGCACGGCCTGGGGTTCATCGGCCGCCCTCAGACGGCCATCCACCACCAGGGGCCGGGCCTGGAGCAAGGCCGCCAGCATGGAGTGGGGGTCGGGGAGTTCGGGATCTTCAGCGCTGAGATCGCTTTGGCTCAACAAGGTGTCGGCCACAGGTTGGAGGGTGCCCTCCCGGGGGAGCTGCACATAGGGCCCCGCCATCTGGCGCAAAGCCTGCTGGCGCAACTGTGGTTGCAATGCGGCCCAGCGCTGACGCAGGCTGTCTGCTTGTTGTTCCTCCTGCTGGAGATTGGCGCGCAGGTTGTCGAGCTGCTCCAGGAGCGCGAGGAGGAGATCCCGGCGACGCTCGGCCTGCAAACCATCAAAGGCCAATAATTGGCCGCTGAGGTTGGCGGGTTCTGTCGACACCGCCTCCTGCAGCCGCTGGCGCAACGCCTGCCAGATGCCATCGGCATTGCGCTGACGCAACGTGAGGGTGAGCACTGGAGCGAGTGCGCCCCCTTGGCTGGACCCGGAGGCCAAGGCCAGGGTGGCGGGCGCTTCGGTGGCCTGATCGCGATCATCCGGTACGCCCCAGGCCATGGTGAGGGGGCCCCACAACCAGATCAGAAGGCCACGGGCGGCCAGGAGTTCCCGGCGTCTGCCTTGCAACAGCAAGAGCACCAGCCAGTTGCTGGGAGG
>JBIIJA010000311.1:0-3376 GCA_044234195.1 Cyanobium sp.
CTGCTGCCGACGGTTACTGCGTTGATCCAAAGGGTCCTGCGTTGGTGAAGCCGAGCGCGTGCGGGCAAAATCCCAGCTATTTTGCCGCCTCGGACCTGCTGCAGCGGCCCAATACTTATGCCGCTTTGGTGAACCTCTGGTCCACCCGCAACCTTCCCTTCGCTGGTCGTTCAGGGCACGACCAATTCTTTGATGCGTTTGCGGGATTTGATCTGATTTCTTCTTCCCTCACGCGTCAAGATGACATGGTGGCTGAAGTAGCCAATCGCGCTGCATCCCAGCACATCAATTATCTCGAGCTGATGTTGACGATCCAAGGCAGTCCTGTGCGCACGCTTGGGCGGACCGTCGGCTGGACGGGCAATTTTGCCCAGATGCGCCAGCAGCTGCTGGCTTTAGGGTTGAACAATTTGGTGGCGCAAGGGAGTCAAGATCTGGCCACCCTCAACGCCGAGGTGGCGAAGACGCTGGGCTGTGAAACGCCCACGCCACAGCCGGGCTGTGAGGTGAAAGTCCGTTATTTG
Organism: Cyanobium sp.; assembly: GCA_044234195.1. Lineage (GTDB taxonomy): Bacteria > Cyanobacteriota > Cyanobacteriia > PCC-6307 > Cyanobiaceae > Cyanobium. The sequence goes on from JBIIJA010000311.1 coordinate 525, forward strand.
CAGCAGACCACTCGCACGCGCCCCCCTGAAGAGGTCTTTGCCCAGTTTGTCTATGCTTTTGCGCTGGCTAAAGCCGCTCCCAGCGTCGTTGGCATCAATTTAGTTGCCCCTGAGGACAATCCGATCGCCTTGCGCGACTACACCCTGCACATGCAGATGCTGCAATACCTCAAGTCGCAATTTCCTGAGGTGAAGGTGTCCTTGCATGCTGGGGAATTGACTCTAGGCTTGGTGCCTCCAGACGACCTGCGCTTTCATATTCGTCAGGCGGTGGAAATGGCCCAGGCCAGCCGCATTGGTCACGGGGTGGGGGTGATGTATGAAAACGAGCCCTTTCAATTGTTGGAAGAGATGCGTCGTCGGGGCGTGTTAGTGGAAATCTGCCTCACCAGCAATGAGGTGATCCTCAATGTCAAGGGCAAGCAACACCCCTTTCAAAACTATCGCAGTGCCGGGGTGCCTGTTGCGCTGGCTTCGGATGACGAAGGCATTTCTCGCATCGATTTGAGCAATGAATTTCTCCTGGCGGCCCAGCGCTATGGCTTGGGTTATCCCGAGTTGAAAGATCTGGCTCGCAACAGTCTGGAATATAGCTTTCTCAAGGGTGAAAGCCTTTGGGAATCCCCCCAATACGCCAATATGAAGCCCGTCTGTGCCGAGGATATTCCCGGCTCGTCCGCTTTTTCCCCGCGTTGCTCCGCGTTTCTAATCCAAAACGAACGCGCCAATGCCCAGTGGACATTGGAAGCAAAGTTTGCGGCCTTTGAAGCGAATCCCACCTTCCGTTCAAGGGGCAGGGTGCAACGGCGCTTCAAGGCCATCCCCCAACCGCGCCCGGCCATGGAACCTGCCATGCTCTAGCGGTTCGGGCGCGGGGTTCATCGCCTTGCTGGCCGATCCGGCGCCTCCCCCAGCCGCGGCAGCAGCTGCACCAGGTTGCAGGGGCGGGTGGTGCTGTCGAGTTGGGCGCAGATCAACCGGTCCCAGGCGGTTTGCACCGCATCCAGCGATCCAGGCAGCACGAAGATCAACGTGCCGTTGGCCACCCCCGCCAGACAGCGGCTCTGCAGGCTGCTGGTGCCGATGGTTTCAAAGGAGAGCACCCGAAACAGCTCGCCGAAGCCTTCGATCACCTTGTCCAGCAGGGGGGTCACCGCTTCCGGGGTGCCGTCCCGCCCAGTGAGGCCCGTGCCGCCGCTGCTGATCACCACCTGAACGGCTGGATCGGCAATCCAGCGGCTCATCTCGGCCCGGATCCGATAGCGGTCATCGGGCACGATCGAGCGTTCCTGGAGGCGATGGCCGGCGGTCTCCAGGCGCTGCACCAGGGCCTCTCCAGACGGGTCCTCGGCCAAGGTGCGGGTGTCTGACACCGTGAGCAGGGCAACGGCCAACGACACGGGCGCTCTGGAGCGGGAGGAGCCATTCTCCTGCTCTTTGGTCGATGCCGACGGACCATGGCCCAACCCCCGCGGCGGCGGCCCAAACTGGAGGCGGTCGCACCAGCCGATGCCGCTGACTCCTGCCATGGACCGCGCCGAGCCACCCGTCACCGTGCGGGTGCGGCTCTTTGCTTCCCTTCGGGAGGCCATGGGTTGGGGCGAGCGCCTGGTGACTCCCGCCACGGCCTACCCCACCCCTCTGGCCCTGTGGCGGCAGCTGAATCTGGCTGGCGCTTGGCCGCCTGGCAGCCACTCCGCCGACGGCTTGCCCGGCGGCGTGCGAGTGGCGATCAACCAGCGCTTTGCCCCCGCAGACACCCCCCTGGCCGACGGCGACGAGCTGGCCTTCTTGCCGCCCATCACCGGAGGCTGAGCCCAGGCGCCCCACCATGCCCAGCACCCCAGGCTCCAGCCGCCCTACCCCTCCGAGGGTCAGCATCAGCCTGCACCCCGACCCCATCGCGCCCTTTCTGTTGGTGGAGCAGTGGCAGTGCCAGGTCTGCCCCGACCCCAGCGATGGGCCAGCCGCCACCTGCCTGTTCATCGGTCGAGTGCGGGGCTGCACGGCGGCGGGCCTGCCCCTGGAGGCGCTGGAGCTGGAGCACTACCCCGGCATGAGCGACTGGCTGCTTGAAGAGTTGGCCTGCGCCTGCGCCGAGCGCCATGGCGTGCAGGCTGTGTTGGCGGCCCACCGGGTGGGTCGCCTCCCGCCAGGGGAGCCCATTGTCGTGGTGGCCGTGCTGGCCGATCGTCGCGGGCCTGCCCAGCGATGCTGCCAGGAGCTCCTGGAGGCCCTTAAGCACGAGGCCCCCTTTTGGAAGCGGGAATGGAGCCACGGTGTGGGCACCTGGGTGGAGGGGAACACGCCCCTAGGAGGGACAGGGGGAACGGACCCCTGAGGTCCCTCCATCCCCAGCGGGTTTCAGCCTGATTCACCCCAGCTCTCGGGCACCCTGCGCGGGCGTGTCCGGAGCCAACACAGCACCAGCCCAACAGAGGCGATGCTGCTGATCAGCCAGCCAATTTTCTCTGTCGCGATGGCATTGAGATCCACATTCACCCCGTAGCGACCTGCGGGAAGCTTCACTTGCAGCAGGCCCTGGGCGGATCGCTCAATCGGCAGGGGGTCTCCGCCCGGGTCCCGTCGTGCGGTCCAGCCTGGATAGTGGAATTGATGGAGCTCCAGGACATCAGGCTTGGGCACCTCTACCTGAACTCCGATGGAGCGCGACCTCCACCGCCTGACCTCGATGGATCCGCCAGAACCGAGCAGCTTGGCTTGGGGCGTCTGGTTGCTCCATGGCAGGAGGACCTTGGGGTTTCGATAGGCGGCTGGAAACCCTTTTGGGAAATACTCGCTGGCAGCGACCTGGCTGATGGCGAAGGGAGAGGCACTGGGGTTGATCCGTC
>JBIIJA010000303.1:0-3460 GCA_044234195.1 Cyanobium sp.
ATCGGAGAGCAGGAAAAGGGTGATCAACCAGAAGGCTGTGATCAGCACTTGCAACCAGGGTCGCTTGGCTGAAAACTTTGGTGGGATCGGTAGGAGGGCGATCAAGAGTCCTGCTGCGGCCACGTATCGTGCAATTCGAATCCAAGCCACGCCTTCCCCTTGCCAGCTGGGGTTGCCAAGAAAGGCCTTTTGCAGCAAAAGCAGCACGGAGATAGAGAGCAAAAACACCAACCCTTTCCACCGCTGAGCCCAGGCTTGTGCATAGGGAGTGCGTAGCGAAGAGGAGATTGATGTGGCGGCAAGGGCGATTAATCCTGCCAAGCTGACCGCGAGAACCGCATTAAAGCGACCTGGAAACTGAATCTTTTGCAGCATCGGCAGAGCTTTCCAAATGAATCCACTTGGGGGCAGCATCATGGCAACGGAGGCATAGCCAACTAGGCCCAAATAAATGGCCTCAATTTGCAAGCGCTTGCTGCCCAGCCACATCACAATCGCTATGCCTAGGCTGATGATTAGGAGGGAGGGAAACTCCTGGATGGCAAAGAGTTTTTTGAAGGCTCCAGGGCTATTGAAGATCGGAAGAGTGAGGAAGTTATTGCTGTAGATGAGTTTGCTGGTCCTCATTTCTTCCATCGACGCCCAATCTTGCGTGGTCAGGGCGGGCAGCCAATACACTGCCGAGAGACCGATCATCAATGCGTAAGCAATCGCTAGGTCAGGCAGGATTGTTGGTCGTCTTTGACCTGGAGTGAGGAGAAGGCAATAGCCGAGTGGAACAAGAGAGAAAATTAGAAAAGTAGGGAGATGGGTTCCTGCTAGAAGAGCGAGTGAACAGGCAAGGCCAAGGTGCGCACGGCGAGATCCCAAGGCAAGTGCCCGAGCAAAATAGAGGGCCAGGGGCATCCAAACAAACGCCCAAAATTCAGCATAGGCAAAGCGCGAGTAAAGATTGATTGAGAGATGATAGGGGAGAAGCATGTAAAACCCCGCCCCAGCCAGGGCAGCACCGGGGGGGCTGCTGGTCCTCAGCCAGAGATAGGCGGTCCATCCTGACGCCCCAAGGGCGAGGAGCGATCCCAGGCCCAGGGGAACGCAGGCCTGGGCGCCGTGGCCTGCGAAGGGATGGAAGAGGCTGGTGATGAAATAGGCGACCGGGCCATAGAAAAAAAAGATCGGACTTCCAAAGCCCCCATTCATCGTGGCCAGCCAACGGGGATAGGGATTTCCACCCCAAAGTTCGTTTGAAAAGTTTTGGCTGGCGACGAAGTGAAACATAAAGTCGTAGGCAGATAAACCACAACTGGCCAGTATTGGCAAGCTTGCAATCAGGCCGACAAGACAGATAATCACCAGGCAGCCATAATCCTTGGTGCTGATCTTTTGAAAGAGAGAAGTCACCGCATACGTCTCCAACCTGCTGGAGATTTTTGCACAATGGCCCAGGCCCACCTCGCCTTAAAACACCGGTAAGCGCAACAACTGTGCCCACAGGAGATGACCTGCCTCCAAGCAGCCCAAATCGGCCGGAATCTCCAACAAGAGGTCGGCCCCTTGGAGGGATCCAATGCGGGAGGAGGCTTGGCTGCCTTCCACCCGAGCGAGCAGCTCGCCATCTGCGCCCACCTGGAGCCGTGCCCGGGCCAGCTCTGGCCGGCCGGCGCCCCGCTTGAAGGGGGTGGCCAGACGCACCGGCAACCGTGGCAGCAGCAGGGGTTCGGCGCCCTCCATCGCCTGCAGCGCCGGCCACAGCACCTGCAGTGCGGTGATCGCCGCCGCCACCGGGTTGCCCGGGAGCCCAAAGAACGGCTTGCCCCCCAGCTGGCCGAAGGCAAAGGGCCGACCAGGCTTGAGAAACAGTTTCCAGAAGGCCACCTCCCCCCGCTGATCCAGCAGCAGCCGGATCCAATCGGCATCGCCGGCCGACACGCCGCCGGTGCTCACCACCACATCCGAGCGTTCGGCCAGGGCCTCCAGGGCTTGCCCCAAGCGCTCCGGCTCATCAGCGACCACCTGCCGCTCGATCACGGGGGTCCCCAGGCGGGCCAGCAAGGCCTCCAGCAATGTGCCGTTGCTCTCCCAAATTGCGCCGGCCCTCCGGGGCTCTCCGGGGGGGACCAGCTCATCCCCGCTGATCAGGAGCCCCACCCGGGGTTGGGGCCGCACCCTCAGCGATGCCAACCCGCAGCCGGCCAGGCGTGCCAGATCCGCCGGTCCGAGCCGAACGCCCGTTGCCAGCAGCTCCTGCCCTGGTGCCGCTTCTTCGTCCTCAGCTCGGATCCAGAGGTTGGCACCGGCTTCCCCTGTGAGGATGAGGGTGCTGGCCTCTCGATTCAGGAGCTCCTGGGGCACCACCCTGGCAGCGCTCGGCGGCACCGGCGCACCGGTGAGGATGCGGATGGCTTCTCCAGGGCCCAGCTCCCCGGTGAAGGGCGCGCCAGGGGACGAGCGACCCACCAGTTGCCAGCGGCTGCCCAAGGGGGGTGGCGCTGTAGAGGTGATGGCGTAGCCATCCATGATCGAGGCGCGAAAACCCGGCACCGCTTCTCTGGCGATGCAGGGTTCGGCGCTCACCCTGCCCAGGCAGGCCGCCAGGGGCAGCTGTTCGCTGCCGAGCAGCGGCCTGACGGCCGCCAGCACCCGGGTCCGCGCCTCCTCCAACGGCAACCCTTCGCGGGGGAAGGGTTCAGCCATGGCTGCCATCGGGATGGTGCCAGCTGCCGTGGCGCCCACCGTGTTTTTCGAGCAAGCGCACAGGGCCGATGGTCATGGCGGGATCGACGGCCTTGAGCATGTCGTAGAGGGTGAGCAGGCCGATCTGCACGGCGGTGAGGGCTTCCATCTCCACGCCAGTGGGGGCAGTGGTGCGGGCGCTGGCCACCAGATGCAGCCCGGAACCATCGGCGGCGGGTTCGATGGTCACCGTCACCCCGGCCAGGGGCAGGGGATGGCAGAGGGGGATCAGTTCGGCGGTGCGCTTGGCCCCCTGGATGGCCGCCACCCGAGCCACCGCCAACACATCCCCTTTGGGAGCGGTGCCCTCGATCACCAGGGCGAGGGTGGCGGGGGCCATCGACAGAAATCCCTCGGCGGTGGCGCTGCGGGCAGTGGCGGGCCGATCGGCCACATCCACCATGCGGGCTGCGCCCTGGGCATCCAAGTGGGTGAGGGCGGTGGAGGGAGAAGGGTCCAAGGGCCAACGCGGGGCAGTGGGGATCGGCAGTTGGCGGCGCCAGCCTCAACCAACCCATCCTGCCCTCGCCAAGACACCGTTGGGGATGGCGTCTCGGATTGAGGTGTGAGGAAATGGCGAAGCGGTGGGGTGCGAGATCGAATCAGGGCAACTCGGGGTGGTTCGCCTGGGGCCGACACCGTTTCCTCAGGCGGCGGCTCCAGCGAAGTGCAGCCAGGGCGCCCAAAAGAGGTGCTGGCCCAGGCACAGGTGCCCCATTGCTGGAAA
>JBIIJA010000219.1:0-4499 GCA_044234195.1 Cyanobium sp.
GGGCTGACCCACGGCCATACCGAAAGCATTGCCCTGCCAGAACACGTTGGCCCACTGCAGACCCACATACCAGGATTGGCTACGAGCTCCGTCAACCCACTTGTTAATGTCACCAAGGCCGGTCACGTTAACGTTGTTGAGGCTGTAGTTGCTGATGCCCCAACCAGCACTGATCGAGGGGAACAAGCCGCCAGAGAAGGGACTCCAGTAGCCACTCACACCGACTGAATTGGTGTTATCGGCATAGGTGGAGGCGTAGACCGCCAGTGGGGTGCCGTTGCCGCCGTAGAGGCCTGCGCCGTTCTGGGAGAGGCTGTACGCCGCAGCCAAGCCGAAGTTGCTACCGCCGTAACCAATCTGACCAGTGAAGGTGGATTGGGAACAGGCGTTGCCGATGCCGCCACTGTTGGCATTGTCACAGGAGGCGCCAAAGAAGTTGGATGTGCCTGGTGAAGACCCATCACCATTGGCGGTCACGTAGCTGGCGCTGACGCTGAAGCCACCGCTCTTCCACCACAAACCACCACCAGAACCCAGGTTGAGGTTGTAGGTACCAGGAGCACCGGCGTAGGTGAAGATGTCGAGAACGGTGTCAGCCGGGTAGGCGCTGGGCCACATGGCCAGCATGTCGTCCTGACGGACCCGACCACCGATGGTGGCGGTGAAGCTGCTGCCGATGGGGAACTGGTAGAAGAGGCGGTTCACCGCCACCACATCGCCGCAATCACCCAGGCCGCAATTTTCCTCGAAGGCAATCTCCATGGCGTTGAGGCCAACGGGATTGTTGGCGCCGCTCCAGGGAGAATTGCTGAAGTTGCCGGCCCGCAAACGGGTGCGGAGCAAATCCTTGCCAGTGAAACTGGTATCGAGATATAGGCTCAGGTCATAGGCGAAGGAGGTGGCTCCATCCAGGGCTTTCGCAGTATTGGAATACTGGTTGAAAGCGACACCGCCCTTATTCCGAACTAAAGCAGGGGAAGCAGAAGGAGTGCCACCGATGCTGTCAATGATGAAGGCATCAAACGCACGTGGTCTTGCATCACCACTGAAGCTGTTGGCACCCATCACAAAGGTGGCCACACCCTTGAGCTTGGTGGTGGTGGAGAACTGGGTGGCTTCCAGCTCACCCACGCGGGCCTCCAGGCCATCCACCCGGCCGCGAATCACGGCGAGCTCCTTCTCGAATTCCTTCATGAGCTTCTTGAGCTCATCAGTGATTTCGGTGATGCGATCGAGGCAGGCATTCAGAAGGGCGGCCGCCTCGTAACGGGTCATGGCCTGGTGGCCGCGGTAGGTGCCGTCGGGATAGCCCGCCACGCATCCGTAGCGCTCAATCAGGTTGGAGAGCGCTTGGTAGGCCCAGTCGGTGGGCTTGACGTCGCTGAACTGGTTGATGCTGGTGACCTGATCCTCACTGGCGTACTGATTCACGCCAGAGAGATTGAGATCGGCGGCATTGGCCGCAAAAGGTGCCATCAGGCCGAGGGCCGCAGGCGCCACCAGCAGTTGCTGGAAGAGTTTCATGGGGATTAAACCTCACACAACAGGCGCAAGGCGCCGTAGGAATTGTGACCGCATGTTCTTGGAAGCACCCCTTCCGGTGTGACAGAACACTGAACGCCCTCACGCTTCATGGTGCGCCAATGGTTTCGTTGGTTTTCCCAAAGCACCCGGCGAGCCAAACTGCAGGCAGCTGCCTTCTCGGTGCTGAAGACCTCCCCCCGCCCCAGTTCGCGCAGGTGGATTGGCCCTCAGCGGCTCGATCTGGCCTGGTGGGCCAGCCTCTCGGCGCTCTGGGCCCTCTCCACGGCGACGGATCGCCTGTGGTTGGCCCTGGATCGGCGCCTCCCCAGCTGGGATCAAGCGGATTATCTCAATAGCGCCGTCGACCACGGACGGGCCTTGGGCCTGCTTCCGCCTGGTCTCTGGGGAGGCTGGTCGGCCCTGCTGGATCTCTCCCCCAAAATTCCGCCTTTGGCCTCCCTGGTCAATGGCACCGTGATGGCCATTGCCGGCGATGGGCCTGATCAGGCCAGTTGGGCCTTAGCCGTATGGCAGGCCTTGCTGTTGGTGGTCGTGGCCTGCTGGGGACGGCAGCTCTTGGGGCGCGGCTTCGGCCTGCTCTGCGCCACCTTGCTCCTGCTGCCCCCGGCGTTGGCCCATCTGCGGGTGGATTTCACCCTCGATCTGCCCCTGGCCGCCAGCGCGGCCTTGGCCCTTTGGCTGCTCGGGCGCTGGCAGGCCCCCGCGCCCGCCGGAGGCCGCTGGGCACAAGCCTTGGCAGCCGCACTGGCCATCGCAGCCAGCCTGCTGGTGAAGCAGAGCGCCCTGCTGCTGGTGGCGGGGCCATGCTTCTGGGTGGCAGCCAGGGGACTGGGCCGGCCCCAGCGGCGGTGGCAGGTGGTGGTGGCAGTCGCTGGGGTGCTGGCCCTGCTGTTGCCGTGGTTGCACCACAACTGGATCACCACCCTGGGAGGCACCAATCGGGCCGTGGTGGAATCGGCGGTGGCGGAGGGCGATCCCCCCGTGCTCAGCTGGGAGGGGTTGAGCTGGTATGTGGTGCGCCTGCCCGGCCAGATGGGCCTGGTGCTGCTGCTGCCTGCCCTGCTTGCCGCGACCTCCTACGGGCTTAGGGGGTGGCAGGGGCTGACGACGCGACTGAGGGGCTCCGACCGCTCCAAACCCCTGGGCTGGCTGCCCGTTGCGCGCATCGAATTGGAAGCGGCTTGGCAGCGCATCCCCCACGGCTGGGCCTGGCTGATCGGCTGCGCGCTCAGCGGCTGGATTCTCACCACATTGAGCCCCAACAAAGACGCGCGCTACATCACGCCGGTGCTGCCCCTTCTGGTGATTCTTCTGGCAAGGGCCTGGTGGGACATGGGCGGCTGGATGAGGCGCCGCTGGGGGCCATCGGTGGCCTGGGCCGCGCTGCTGGCGGGTGTGGCTGGAGCCGGCAGTCACGCCGCTTCCGTTGCCGGGGCCCAGATCCAACGCCAGACCCCTGCCCCGGTGGCCCAGGTGGCCGGCCGACTGCGGGAGCTGGTGGGGAATTCTCCCACCACCCTCCTTGTGGTGCCTGGCCATCCCGAACTCAATGAACAGACGGTGACCACCTTTGGCCGCCTGTCTGGAGGCCGCATCGAGGGACGCCGTTTAGGCCGCGCCCGCCACGAGCACCCTCTCGTGCTGGATCGCAGCCAGTGGATTCTTCTGGCCACTGGGGATCAAGGCACCAATCGCCGTTTCTCCAGGGAGCTCAGCCATCGGGTGCGTTCCGATGGGCGCTTTGCGCGGGTGGCGGCTTGGCCTTGGAGCGAGGAACGGCAGGTGGAACTGTGGCAGCGCAAGGCGAGCACGCCAGCCAAAACCTTTGATGCCGACTTCATCCGTCTGGCCCGTGGCATGGAACGGGGGCCCGCCGGACTGGGCCCCCTGTTTGAGCGCATTGGACCAGAACACCAGCTCGATGCCCACTTTCTCTATCAAGATCGCGTGCGCCATTGGGCCCAGCAGCGGCTGCAGCACCAGCCCAAGGATCCTGATGCCCTCTGGAGCCTGGCTCTCATCGAAACCCTGCGCAACCGCCCCGAGGCCGCTGCCCATTGGTATCGCCAGTTGCAGGGTCAAAACCCTGCCAATCCCTGGCCCTTGGCCTACCGCTCAGTGGTGCTGCTGGCCAACTGGCAACCGGGGCAGGCCCATGGCCTCTTGGCCACTTCCCCCCAGGCCCTGCGACAGGAGCCCGTTCTCCAGGCCCTGGAAGACCTCAGCGGGGTGCTTTCCGGGCGTCTCCAACGGCTGGGCCAGCTGCGGCTGAGCCTCCCAAAAGCCATCAAGGATGTGAAACACCGCCTGGAGAGCGGCAAACAAAACAAAGAAAAGCCCCTGATGTGACATCACGTCAGGGGCAATGGGTGGGTCCGCGACGGTGCGGAACCGGATGATCAAGGAGAAGTGATCAGGCGATCAAGGCCAGATCAGGCGGCATTCTCCGCGAACTGCAGACCCTGTTGAACACAACATTCAGCCATGGACACCTCCTCCGTTGGGGAAAATGACAGCCGGTGGCGCCTTCGGAAAGGGCCCCCAGTGGGGAACCTATCCACGTCACTGCTGCCTGGACGTCGCTCATCTTAATGGCTCTTAACCACAAGCCGGAAGGGGCCGAAGCAAGAAAAAAGGCGCCATACGGCGCCTTGAGAAGGTTTTAGGAGAGAAAACCGATCAAAGAGCGTTACCCCGTGGCAACACTTCCTCAGGGAAGACGAATTTTTCGTGAGGTTGGTCTGCAGGAGCCATCCAGGCCCGCAGCCCCTCGTTGAGCAGAATGTTTTTGGTGTAGAAGGTTTCGAACTCTGGATCCTCAGCGGCACGGATTTCCTGTGACACGAAGTCGTAGGCGCGCAGGTTGAGGGCCAGGCCGATGATGCCGATGCTGCTGGTCCACAGACCCATCACCGGCACGAAGAGCATGAAGAAGTGCAGCCAGCGCTTGTTGG
>JBIIJA010000108.1:0-6770 GCA_044234195.1 Cyanobium sp.
TTCATGTGCAGGATGTGCCCGCCCGTTACTCCCCCCAGATGGGCTGGGAAGGGGCGAATGTGATCTTCGACGCCTGGGTGCACCCTCTGATGATGGGGCTAGAGGAACACCTGATCGGTATGTTCCGTCACGACTTCGAGTTTGTGGATGGACATCGCAGCCATCTCGGCGATGGGGCACCTTCGGTGAGCCCAGCAGCGGATGCGGTGCATGAGCAGGGATCCACTGCAGTACTAGAGGCTCCGAGGGAGGTGTCGACGGCCCTGGCTCCAAGTCAAAACCCTGTTGGAGTTGAGACAGCTCATGGGGAGCCTGTGTGGAGCGCTGACGCAGAGATAGAGTTGCACAAGATTCCTTTTTTCGTGCGTGGCAAGGTGCGCAGGAACACTGAGATGTTTGCCCGGGAGAGAAAGATTCAATCAATCTCAGCAGAAACACTTTATGACGCCAAAGCACACTATAGTCGTTAGAATATTAAGGGCAAATAAGTGTGCTCGTGAAGGGATTTAAAGATGAATGCATGGTTTGGAGCCCAGCGCAGGGAGTGATTGGGTTCTCCTGGCCGGAGGTGGGCCGGTCGTCGAGATGAGGGGCAATTCGCGTGGAAGCCTTGGTCCGTTCAAGATCAGCTCCATGGGTCAGCACAGGTGGGAGCGGGCCGGGCGGACTAGCTTGGCGGAGAATCCTTTTCCTGCTCCATGGTCATTCGCACCCGCCTTGTGGAACTCTCCAGCCTTGAGGCCGTGGCCTACCGCCAAAAACTCCGTGGCGGCCAGGTGGGCGTGGTGATCCTGCGGCAGGACACGGCCCAACCAGGGTTGGCCCTGCTCAACCGCCAGAGTGGCACCCCTGATCCCGCCCATAACATCTCCGCTGATCTCTACCCCTTGGAGGCTTTTCAGGAGGCTCTTGAGCTCACAGCTGGCCTTCCTTACTCAAGCCGGGGTCCGGTGCGTTTTCCTGCCTCGCCGGGATCGGCGGGCGATGCGGAGGCCACGGTTCCAGCCGAGCTGAGCGAGGAGGCTCCCGCCGAGGATGTAGCCACGGTAAACAGCGACGATTACGCGGCTATTGTGAAGGCCTACACCAACAAAAAAGGCGAGCTCTCCTACGAGCTGCTCAACAAAGCCTTGATCCAGGCAGCCCGTTCCAATCCATTTGTGGCCACGATGGTGGCGAACAAGGCCTCGCTAGACGAGATTCGCAACCATGTGGTGAAGGCCAACTTTGAGGCCGTCACTGGCAACCGTTCGCTGACCGGCACCGAAGTGCAGCGCATCGTGGAGCTCCTCGATGAGGTGAGTCCCCGCTCCGTGCTTCGGGAGTTCAATGAAGATCTGAGGAAGTTGATGGCTGCCGAACCTGTTTAGTCAGTAGGAAACCGGCTGCGAGAAGAGCGCGCTTCTGTGGAGAATCCGCTTCAAGGTTGGAGGCATTCAAAGGTGATCCATTCAGCTCAACCACCGCAACGCCCCTCCACCACACCCCTTCATCCACGCCCCTCCCCCCGCAGCCGCCCCCTCCGCCTCCCCCACCTCCACTGGCGTCACTCCCACTTCCCATCCCCCTTACCTGCCGGGACAGATGGGCAGACCGGATGGTCAGCTTGTACCTCTTACGTCAAGGAAACGGCGTTAATGACCCATCAAATAGGTCGCTTAAGGGGCTGACCACTCATTCTCCTGGGCCAACTTCAGCCCAAAGCCGATGTTGACTTCGGGTGGATCCACGCTCCAAGCCTGCAAGCGCTCAAGCAGCTCCATCTGCCCTTGGTTGCTAGGTCGGTGTTTGATGCATGAGGTGTCTGCGCTCAGCTGGCAATGGGCCGAGCCGCTTGCGAAACCCCAATGTTTCGCTTTGCGCCATACCCCCACAACGCTTCTGCTGCTGTCTTTGGATGGAGGGCAGTGCCACTGGCAACTCGGTTTTTCATGACCACTACCCTTCAGCCCCCCGCGACCACTGGATCGCTCTCCTCTGCGGGCAGCCCCCGGGATGATGGCGAAGGCAGCGTGCAGGTCCACCAGGACCCAGCCCTGCGCATTGAGGAGGGAGCCCTTGTGATTGCTGTCTATGGCAAGGGCGGTATTGGCAAATCCACCACCTCCTCCAATCTCTCTGCTGCCTTCTCCAAGCTGGGCAAGAGGGTGCTGCAGATTGGTTGTGATCCGAAGCACGATTCCACCTTCACCCTCACGAAGCAGATGGTGCCCACGGTGATCGACATCCTCGAGACCGTGGATTTCCACACCGAGGAGCTGCGGCCGGAAGACTTCATGTTTGAAGGGTTCAACGGGGTGCAGTGCATCGAGGCCGGTGGCCCCCCGGCAGGCACCGGCTGCGGCGGCTATGTCACCGGCCAAACGGTGAAGCTCCTGAAGGAGCACCACCTGCTGGAAGATACCGATGTGGTGATCTTTGATGTGCTGGGTGATGTGGTGTGTGGGGGGTTTGCCGCGCCCCTCCAGCACGCCCATTACTGCCTGATCGTGACGGCGAACGATTTTGATTCCATCTTCGCGATGAATCGCATCATCGCCGCTATTCAAGCCAAGGCGAAAAACTACAAAGTGCGCCTTGGTGGTGTGGTAGCCAACCGCAGCCTGGATACGGATCAGATCGATAAATTCAATGACCGGGTCGGTATGAAAACCATGGCCCACTTCCGTGATGTGGATGCGATCCGCAGGTCGCGCCTCAAGAAATGCACCATTTTTGAGATGGAACCCAGCCCTGAGGTGCTCGCTGTCCAGGAGGAATACCTCAACTTGGCCCGCACGATGCTTGAAAACGTGCAGCCCTTGGAGGCTGAATCACTCAAAGATCGGGAGATCTTTGATCTGTTGGGATTCGACTGACCCTCCCCCGTCCCCTTCTGCGCTCCAGCCTGAAAGGCCGTCTCAGTCCCGCCGTCTCAGTCCCAAGGAGACGGCTTGATGGAGAACTTGTGTTCCGCGCCAACCGACTCAGGGTGCCGTCAAGCGATGGAGGGGGCCTGAGAGTGTCGTCTTGTCCAGGTCAACGGAATCAGAGACGCCAGTGGTTGTGCACCTTACAGGTCAAACATCCCTGCGGCTGAAGGTGTCGCAGCTGTTGATGTCGCCTGTTTTCAGTCCTGTAGCAAACCAGCGTTGCCTTTGGGCTGAGGTGCCATGGGTGAAGGAATCGGGCCGGACCCTGCCGCTGCTTTGTCGTTGGAGGGTGTCATCCCCAATGCGGGCTGCGGCGTTCATGGCTTCCTCAATGTCGCCCTCCTCCAGGGTGCGGCGCTGCTTGGCCGTGTTGTGGGCCCACACCCCAGCGAGGCAATCCGCCTGGAGCTCCAGCCGTACGGAGAGCTGGTTGGCTTGAGCCGCTGGCAGGCGTTGCTTCATCTGGGTCACCTTTTGCTCGATCCCCAGTTGGTTTTGCACGTGGTGGCCCACCTCATGGGCAATCACATAGGCCTGGGCGAAATCCCCCGGGGCTCCCAATTGCTGCCGCAGCTGTCGATAGAAGCTGAGATCGATGTAGACCTTCTGATCTCGCGGGCAGTAGAAGGGGCCCGTGGCTCCAGAGGCCTGGCCGCAGGCGGAAGCCACCACCCCATCAAAGATCACCAGGGTGGGGGGGCGGTAGCTGCGGCCCACCTCGCGGAATTCCTTCTGCCAGGTGTCCTCCGTATCGGCGAGCACCACCGATACGAAATCCGCCAGTTGATTTTCCGCCGCCGTAGGGGGCCGGGGCCTGCTCGCTGTGGGCCCGCCCATGGGACCCATGGAGCCCCCTGTGCCCATCTGTTGGAGCACCACCATCGGATCGCCGCCGAGAAGGCCCACCACCACAGCAAGCAACAGGCCCCCCAGGCCGATGCCACCCGCCGCAGCCACAGGCCCCGGGCGGCCCCGGCGATCATCCACATTGTCGCTGCGGCGACCGTCGCTCCAACGCATGGTGAGGCTCCTTCAGATTTCGGCGGCGGCGCGCTCCACCAACCGTCTCGCCACGGCCTGGACGCCTGTGTGCTGATACGTGTCGGTGAAGGCATCCAAAAAGATGGCCAGCTGCTGGAAGCCACCTTGCCAGGGACCCAGGGTGGTTTCCAAGGCCCGAACGGCCCGCTGGCTCGTGAGACCAAGACTGCCCACGAAACCTCCGGCCCAGTCCAGCCAGGTGTCCACACCCCGCCTTAGGAAGTTGAGATGGGCCTCATCTCCCCGCCCCGGAATCATGGCCGCCATTCCGGAGTAAGCCGGAAGCTGACGCAGCTCCTGATGTCCCACCCTGCCGAGCAGGCCATCCATCCGCTCAAGGGCCTGATCCCCCAGCGGGAGCAAGGCGTCAAAGCACACCAGAGCGGCCATCCGCACCTTGGCCTCACCCGCGTACTCATTGAGAGAGGCTCGGAAGTCGGAGAAGCTGTTGCCTGGAAGGCCGTTCACCTGGGTGAAGGCCAGCATTTCCGAGGCCACCTTCAGGCTCAGATCCGCAGCTTGAAGGGTGTCGCTGGGAGGGGTGAGGTTCGCCAGGCGCTTCACCAGGGGCAGCCCACCGGTGACATTGGCCAGCACTCTTAGCCCCCCAGCGGCCTTCTGGGAGCGGTTGACAGCGTCATACAAACTCATGGCCCGGGTGTAGCCCTCATGGCGGGCGCGGCTCAGCTGATCGGCTCGCTCCCGCACCTGCTGAATCAGTTCAGGATCGTTGCTGCCCATCACTTCGCTGATGAGCTCCTCCGCACTGGTGACGTTGCGCCATCCACCGGGCACCAGGGTGCTGATGCCCCTGAGGGATAGAACGGTGAGGTTGCGGCGAGGGAGGCGCTCAAGGCGCTCGAGAACGGTGGCGCTCATGCGGCAGGCTCCAGGACGGCGGACTTGGCGGCAGGGGCGGCTTGGGCCGCCTCCCGTTGCCGCTGGGGCAGCGGCAGTTTGAGCGGTGCGCCCTTTCCGGCAGGGAGGGCCCGGGGTTCCCGCGGGGCTTCCGGAGCGAGGGCAGCAAGGCCTTTCAAATCAAAGGCATTCAGGAGATCGTGGCGATCGTCCGGGGTGAGCCCGGCCCCCTGGCCGATCACCTTCACCTGGAAACGATCCGCCACTAGGAGGGCACTGGCCTGGGTGCCCTGGTCCACGAGGGGCCAGCTCTGGAGTTCGAGTTTGGCGCCGCTGAACTTGGCTCGGGTGCTGGGCGAAGTGAGCACGTCGGAGATCGATAGCAGGGCCTTGGTGGTTTCGCCCTCCTTCAGCCGAGCTTGGCTGAATCCCCGCTTCTCCTGGGTAAAGACCAGCTGCTCTCCGGGATGAAGCTTCGGGAAGAGCGGATTGAAGGCGGGACCGTTCACCACCAGCCGGGTGGACACGTTGCCCACCGTGCCTCCAGGCAGCCAGGAGCGGAAAGGCAGATACAGAAATGCGCCGATGAGCAGGCCAGCAACAAGCAGCAGACCAAGCACCCAGCGCAGGGTGCGGGACATGGAGGGGAGCGTGCAGCTGTAGGTGTGTTAGCAAATCTGCGGGGCTTTGCCCGGTTTTGTCCTCAATTTGATGAGGTTCAAATTTCGACCAGCTGCCGGGACAGGTCCCACAGACGGGTGGCCGTGACTGGGTTGCTGGCTTTGTCTGAAAGCTCTTGAGAAAATTGTTGCCCATCCTTGCGCTGCCTGTTTCCCCAACTCCAGTGCACCCCGGAAACGGCAAAAGCCGGTTCGGTGACCACATCCGCCACCCGCTGTCCCGCCAGGGCCTGGCTGACATACCCACCAGTGATGGTTTTCTGAAACCAAGGGAAGATCGTCTGGAAGGCCTTTGGGGTGTTGCGAAAGAGAGGCGTATCCGCCACGCAGCCTGGATAGAGGGAAGTGAAGATAATCCCTGTGCGTTCATGATGCCGCCGATGCAGCTCCTGGGTGGTGATCATGTTGCAAAGTTTGCTGTCCTTGTAAGCCTTCCCGGGTTTGAACGGGCGGCCGTCGGCCATGCTGATGGGGGCCTTGAAACCAGCTGCGAATCCCGCCAGATCTCCAAGATCGGCTGGTGCTGGGATCGGAATCTTTCCGCCCAGCTCCTTGGAGTTGGCCGTCACCGTGCCAAGCACCACCAGCCGGCGGGAGGGATGGCTGGAGCGTTCCAGATCACTCAGCAACAGCTGGATGAGCAGGAAGTGGCCGAGGTGGTTGGTGGCCATCGAGAGCTCATACCCCTGGGGGGAGCGCATGGGCTCCTTGAGCCGTGGCAGATACACCGCGGCGTTGATCACAAGGGCATCCAGTGGCCGTCCTGTGGCGTGGAACGCAGACACCAATTGACGCACACTCTCCAAATCCCCAAGGTCCACCTGAAGATGGGTGACGGAGGCATCAGGAATGGCTAGAGCTGCCTGGGCCCGATGGGCTTTGAGAGTGTCTCGGCAGGCCATCACCACGTGCCAGCCGCGATCTGCCAGCGCTTTCGTTGCAAACAAACCCACCCCCGAAGAGGCTCCTGTGATCAGAACAGTGCCAGGGACGGGGTCGGCACCACTGCCGACGCCTTGGATGTTCATAGACATGGAGGGATGGGCACCCCCAACTTACGGGCAGGACATGGCCGGATCGTCGATCCCTAGGGCCGCTGGGGCAGAGAGGAAGCCGACTGCATGGCCAGGGCAGGACGATCCTGCTCAGGCTCTGACGATTGCCACACCACCCGGAGCCGGTTCGGGGCGATCCACTGACTCTGTTCGCGGATCAATTTCTGCTCCCCCTCCACCATGAAGAGTTGGTCGAAGCGATCCCGGGCTTTTGCCAGTTGGGC
>JBIIJA010000109.1:0-6708 GCA_044234195.1 Cyanobium sp.
GACGCCTGTCGCCGGGCGGCTCACGAGGGGGCCCGGCTGGTGCTCACCCCGGAGCTGTCGTTGTGGGGCTACCCGCCCCGGGATTTGCTGCTGCGGGGGGCGCTGCTGCGGCGGCAGCAGGAGGTGCTCCACCGCCTGGTCTTGGAGATGCCGGAGGGGCTGGCGATGGTGGTGGGGGTGGCAGAGCCCATCGCTGGCGGCGGGCACCCGGCCCTCCACAACGCCCTGGCCTTGGTGGAGCGGGAGGGCTGGCGGATCGTCTGCCGCAAACGGCTGCTGCCCAGCTACGACGTGTTTGACGAGCGCCGCTACTTCCGCGCTGGCGAGGCGGCCTCGGTGCTGGAACTCACGGCCGAGGGGCGCCTCTGGCGATTGGGCCTCACCATCTGTGAAGACCTTTGGGTGGAGGAAGACCTCCAGGGCCACCGGCTGGCGGGGGCCGATCCGATTGCGGAGCTCCTTCCCCACCAGGTGGATCTGCTGCTCAACCTCTCCGCCTCTCCCTTTGGCCAGGGGAAGGCGGCGTTGCGGCGCCGGCTGGCGGCTCGGGCGGCGGCCCGGCTGAGCGCGCCAGTGCTCTACGTCAACCAGGTGGGCGGCAACGACGAGCTCGTGTTCGATGGCGGCAGTTTTGTGGTGAACGCCGCCGGCAGCGTGGTGTGCCAGTTGGCCTGTGCCGCGCCCGATCTGGCGATTTGGGAGGCGACGGCCCCGGTGGCCCTCGGCATGCCCGTGGCGCCGGCCCTGAGCAACGACGAGGAGTTGCTGCGGGTGTTGTGCCTAGGGGTTAGGGATTACGCACACAAGTGCGGTTTTCGGCAGGCCCTGCTCGGGCTGAGCGGCGGCATCGATTCGGCGTTGGTGGCGGTGATCGCCTGCGGGGCCCTTGGAGCGGAGCAGGTGCAGGCACTGTTGATGCCCTCCCCTTGGAGTTCGGCGGGCTCCATCGACGATGCGACGGCCTTGGCGAGCCGCCTGGGAATGGCCACCCACACCGTGCCGATCGCCGAGCTGATGGGAGCCTTTGATGGGGCCCTGGCTTCGGTGCTGGGGGGGCCGCCGGAGGGATTGCCGGCGGAGAACCTGCAGTCGCGCATCCGCGGCAGCCTGTTGATGGCGGTGGCCAACCAGCAGGGGCCGTTGCTGCTGGCCACCGGCAACAAATCCGAGCTGGCGGTGGGCTACTGCACCCTCTATGGCGATATGAATGGCGGCTTGGCGGTGATTGGCGACCTCTACAAAACCTCCGTTTACCGCCTGTGTTCCTGGATCGACAGCCCGGCCGCAGCCGCCTGCCGCCAGGAGCTGGGCCTGCCCGCGACGGGGCCCCTGATTGGCGAGGCGATCCTGGAGAAGGCCCCCAGCGCCGAGCTGCGCCCCAACCAGCGCGACAGCGATTCTCTGCCCCCCTACGAGATCCTGGATCCGGTGCTCAAGGGCTTGGTGGAGCGGCTGGCCACCCCGGAGGAGCTGGTGGCAGAAGGGATGGAGGCCGCCCTGGTGGCGCGGGTGACACGGCTGATGCAACGGGCGGAATTCAAGCGGCGCCAGGCGGCGCCGGTGTTGAAGGTGAGCGGGCGAGCCTTTGGCAGCGGCTGGCGGATGCCGATCGCCGGGAAGCTGGAGTAGGGCTCATTTGCCAATGCAGAAGCGGGCAAACACCCGCTCCAGCACCGCTTCGCTCACCTCTTCCCCGGTGATCTCCCCCAGGCGCCCGATGGCTTCCCGCAGGTCGATAGTCCAGAAGTCGGTGGGAAGACCCTCGCTGGCAGCCTCCAGGCTGCGGTCGAGGGCCGCGGCTGCGGCCGCAGCCAGCTCCCGCTGGCGGCCATTCAGGGCCACCTCCAACCCCTGCAGCCCCACCGCCCCGCAGCGCTCCAGCAGGGCGGTGGCCAGCTCCTGGCGTCCCTCACCGGTGAGGGCACAGAGGGCCACCTCCGCCGGTGTGAGGGGGGCTCCGGCAGGGAGGCGATCGCGCTTGTTGCCCGCCACCAGCAGGGGAACGCCCTCGGGCACCTGATCCTTCAGCTCCTGGTCGGCGCTGCTCCAGCCCTCGCCCAGATCAAAGAGCAGGAGCACCACATCGGCGCTGGCCAGGGCCGCCTGGCTGCGGGCGATGCCCAGTCGCTCCACCGGATCGCTGGTGGGGCGGATGCCGGCGGTGTCCAGCAGGGTGAGGGGCACTCCATCGAGCACCAGCTCGCTTTCCAGCAGGTCGCGGGTGGTGCCCGGCAGGTCGGTCACGATGGCCCGCTCCCGCTGACTCAGGAGGTTGAGCAGGCTGCTTTTGCCCACGTTGGGTCGGCCCACGATGGCCACCCGCAGGCCCTCCCGCAACAGTTCGCCTTGCTGGCCTTCAGCCACCAGTTGGGTGAGTTCCTCACGGGCTTGCCGCAGCGCCGCGAGGGCGGCGCCGGCGTCCAGGGGAGGCAGGTCGTCTTCGAAATCGAGGCGTGCCTCCAGCTCCGCCAGCTGATCGAGCAGGCCAGAGCGCAACCGACTGATGCGTTGTTGCAAGCCCCCCTCCAGACCTGCCATGGCCAGCTGGGCGGCCCGGCGACTGCGGGCCGCCACCAACTGGGAGATGGCCTCGGCGCGGGTGAGATCCAGGCGCCCGTTGAGCACGGCCCTCAGGCTGAATTCCCCTGCTTCGGCGCGCCGGGCGCCGGCGGCGAGCACCAGTTCCAGCACCCGGCGCACCACCACCAGGCCGCCATGGCAGTGGAGCTCCACCACGTCTTCCCGGGTGAAGCTGCGGGGCCCCCGCATCAGCAGCAGGAGGGCCTCATCCACCCGCTCGCCTGTGGCGGGATCCACCACGTGGCCGTAGAGCACCCGATGGCTGTCCCAGAGCTGCTGGCCGGGGGCCTGAAAGAGCTGGCGGCCGATGGCTTCAGCCTGGGGCCCGGAGAGGCGCACGATGGCCACGCTGCCCTGGCCGGGCGCGACGGCTGTGGCGATGGCGGCGATGGTGTCAGAGGAGGCGGCCAGCACCGAGGGCTCTGGAACGGAGGGACTGCCTCTCAGTGTGGGGGGCAGAGCCATGGGCACCTGGCCCCACCCACGGCAGACGGCTAAATTCGCTTGAATTGTAGCGGTTGCAACAAAAATGATGCTCAGGCGCTGGGTGCGGGTTCCTGGCTGGGCGGCCTGCTGGCCATCACCACCCTGGCCCTGATCAGCAACTGGAGCCACTACGGACTGGTGGTGGCGTCCTTTGGGGCCTCCACCGTGCTGCTCTTGCCGCGGTGAGCGTGGTTTGTGTGGTGTTTCTCGGCACCGCTGCCTCCACCCGCCAGCGGGGGCGGTGGCCTTGTTGGGGGTGGTGTTGCAGGCCAGGCCCGTGTTTGTGGTGATGCCCGTTCTGCCGGGCTCTTTGCTGCTCACGGCCATGGCTGCTGGCTTCAGTCGGGTGGGTGGCTTGTCGTTCCGTGATGTCGGGCTCCTCCCGGCCTGTCAGCAGTCCCCTGGAGGTGGAGCAGGATTCATTCTGGGATCAGTAAGATTTGATTGTTGTGAGTCGCGTGTCGCCATGGCTGAAGAGAGTTTGGGCGACATCTCTTTCTTGGTGGAGGTGACCGGCAAAGGTGGCGGTGCTTTTGGTGTGGCCAGCATTCCTGTGGAGACCCTAAGGGCAAACTTTCGGGAAGCCACTCAGATGCTGTCAGAAGCTCTCGGCGATATTCACAATGTCGGCACGTTTGAACTTCAGGAAGTGGAGGTGGGTGTGGAGGTGTCGGCCGAGGGAGGGGTGCAATTTGTTGGCACCGCGAAGGTGGCTGGTTCGGGTTCGATCAAGTTGAAATTCACGAAATCTGAATCTAGGTAAAGCAGTGCCTGGTCGCGCACTCCTTATTGGAGCCTCCAACTATGACAAAGGCTTCGCAAATCTTCCAACGGCTGAGCGTGACGTGGAGGTGATGAAGTGTGCATTAGAGGCCCGAGATTTCAAGATTGATATTGTCCCTCAAGATGTTGTCGGCAATGCCAGTCGTCTTTATCTTGCTATCAAAAACTTTTGTCAAAGTGTCGTTGATGGCGTTGGGATTGTCTATTTCAGTGGCCATGGCATGTCGATCGAAGACCAAGATTGGCTCCTGCCAGGAGGGGTCAGCCGTGCCGATGCCATGAGCTCTTCCATGCGCGTCAGTACAGATCTCAGCCAGTTTGTCGTCAATGAACAGGCCCTGATTATCTTGATCATTGATGCTTGTCGCGATCCTCATGATCGCAGCACCTCAAAGGGCGGTCGAGACTGGTCCTATGGCACGGTGCAAGAGATCGACAAGCACTTCATCCGGCTGTTTGGCTGTAGTGAGGGGCAGCTCTGCCATGTCTGGCGCGGCGGTGATGATGGCAAAGATGTCAGTGTATTCACCGCCGCCTTGGCCGAAGCTCTGAAGCCCGAAGCAGAGACGGAGACCCTGGAAGATCTGCTCAAAAATACGGAAAAAATCTGCAAAGATTTGGCGTTGTCGTCCAATCCAAGGCTGCCCATCCAAAAACCTGCCATTGGCAGCTTTGGCGATATCAATGCCGACACGCTGAAACAACTCGTGGCGGAGCCAGTATTCCGTCGCCAGTTAGACAGAGAGGACACGCTTTCACCTGCATTGAGGGAAGCTTTTGTCCCTGGGAAGCTCCAATGTCTGGTCATCGATTCCGAGCATGCGACCCTCGGTCTGACACCGAATGACCCTTTACTCAGCGCCAGGGTGGAAGATGCGTCGATCGAATTCGGGAGTGATATCTGGGAGGCGTTTCGAAACTATTGGTGTGGCCTTCGCCTCGTCGATGGCTCTCAACGGCCCCTTTCCGATGCCTACAACACCAGCTTGCTGACAGTCAGCAAGCTCTCCGTCCCGGAGGCGTTCGCGAGCAGGCCCACGCTGGAGCACGTGATCCGTCGTGTTGTGCAGGCCGATATTGCCTTTATCGACTTGACGCGATTTGAGCCTGGAGCCCTGTTCCTGCTGGGCCTGCGAGCCGCGACCCGCCGAGGCCTCACGATCTGTAGCCATGGGCAGGGATGGCGTGAGGGGCAGAAGCTCGATATGCCCTTCAATCTGAGTGATTTACAAGTCTTCTCCCACAGTGATGCGGGAGCAGAGGCGGGTGAGGATCCAGTTCTGCGCAGGCTCGTGAAAGCCGTGGAGTGCGGTTTCCGTCAAATGGGGCGCCAACCCAGATATCAAGATTTGCCTGCCTACGACTCCTTGAGAGAGCTGGGGCCCGATCTCGATTCTTGGCAAACAATCCCATGTGAAAGCCTGGTCTTGTCGCTTTGTTCGTTTCGACCTGAAAACAGGGAGCGATGGAAATATCTGGAGCGCAGGATCAAGAAAGCACTGAACAAGCAAGGTGTTGTTGTGCCACAGGTGCGCAGGTTAATTGATTTGGGATCCTCGCAACTTGTGTCTCAGTCATTGTATGAACATATTCGAAGAGTAGCGGGTTGCGTGATGGATTGGAGCCTCTTCAGCCCCAGCACATTTATGGAGCTTGGGGTTCGCCTAGCTGTCAGTCCTTGGGGCGCCGTGCAGTTGATTGAGCAAACCTTCCTTCCGGCCGGTGCCTCTGCGGCACGTGCGATCAGCCACGATGACACCGTTGGGCCTGAACTTCAGCAGGTGGCCTTGATGCAAGCACTGCTCAGTCCTCGCCCCTACAGGCTTGGCGACAATGAAGATGCTTTTGCTGATGTGGCAGAGAGCCTGGTTTCTCGTCGCCCGTTTGATGAAAAGACGTCGTCCTACAGCTGGATTCACTCTGTGGTTCAGGAGGCGATTGAGCCGGTGAGTTTGTCCACGCCACCGTTATACCAAACACTTTATGATCGTGCCCAGTCCCTGCGGAGTGATGCCAATCAACGCGATCGGCGCGAGCTTACACAAGCTCTTTTTTATGCCAGCACGGTCCTGAAGAAAGATCGTGAAGCGGCTGCGCTAGAGACTCGAATTGCTGCTTGGCTCTACCTTGAACATCGCATCATCAGCCGCGAAGACGTCAGCGATGAAACCAAAGCTTTACACCTTAAGCTTGGTCAGGAGGTGGCTGCAGCTCTCTATGAAGAAGGCGATCTCGCCTTTGCCGACACCATCATCCAACGACTCCAGATCAACGAATGACAACATCTGATTGGCAATCACGCGTCGAAGACCTGCACCGGAAGGTGAAGCTGCACCGCAAGCGCGGGGACGCCCTGCGGGAGGCGGGCCAGCAGGAGGAGGCCGCCAAGGACTATCGCCATGTCCTCGCCATGCTGAAGGAGATGATTGCCATCCTCACAGCGGTGCGCTTGTCGGCCGCGACCGACTCGCCAGGCCAACCCCCAGTTAGCAACGAGGCGGAGGCATGCATCGGGGAACTGATCGAGGCCTACGGCTTATCTGGAGGCATGCACCGTCGGCTAGGGGAGTTGCAGGATGCTCTCAAGGCCTACCAGGAAGGTGCCGAACTTGAAGAGATTTCCAGTGCGGCGAGTACCTACAACCGGGTGAACGCGGTCAAACTGGCTTTGCTCTCCGGAGCTGCCAGCTTGCAATCCTTGCAGCCCGCTATCGATGCCCTGGAATCGTTCTTGACCCACCAGCTCACGGAGACCCAGCAATTGAGCGACAGTGCATGGTCTTGGGCTGATTTGGGAGATTGTCGAGCGCTTCGGGGTGACGTTTCGGGTGCCGAGCGGGCTTACCGCGCGTTTGTGGA
>JBIIJA010000110.1:0-6685 GCA_044234195.1 Cyanobium sp.
CAGATCGGCGCCGTCGGTCGTTGTTGTGGTGATCACCTCGGCCATCACCGCCAACAGCCGCTTGCGGAGCTGGGAATCCTCCAGCACCTCCAGGGTGGTCTTGCCGCTGACGGTGCAGAGGCCATTGAAGGCCATGTTCCACACCAACTTGCGCCAGCGCATCAGGCTCAGGAGTTGGCCTGTGCGCCCAGGCTCGCCGCTCACCTCCAGGTCGGGGCGTCTCCATCTGGGTGTTAGACCAGCCAACTGGCCATTGGCGGTGGTTTTCAGGCCCATCAGCAGCCCATCCACCGCCCCAAAGTTCGCAGGGCTGCCGCAGAGGTTCTCGGGCGGCACGTTCCCCCCCAGGGTGATTCCACCTTCAGCCCCTGCGCCAGACCGGCCGCCAGATCGCAGTGCAGGTTCAATCGCACCGGATCGCTAGCCGCCAGGGGCGACTGCCAACCATGCTGCCGATGGCCCCGGATCCAACACGGCGATGTCGCACAGTCTGATCACCAACCAAATGTGGGTGCGCGAGCGGCGCGACAGTGGACTGCGGGCAGCCTGACCCCACCACGCGCCCCCGTTCCCCCTCCCTTCCTCCCCATGACTCTGATCGCCATCAACGTGCTCTTCGAGCCCGATGCAGCCACCGTGACGCGCGCCAAAGCCCTGAACGCTCGCCTGCTAGCGACCTACCCCGCTGGCTTTCCCCTCGATGCCCACCACACTGCGCACATCACGATCCTGCAGCGCTTTGTGCCCCTGGCCGATCTGGAGGCACTGGCGCAGGCCGTGCGGGAGGCTGTGGGCCAAGAGCTTCCCCTGAACTGGGAGAGCACGGCCACAGGCCTGTACGACCTGGCCCATGGCGACCTTGGAGCGATGGGCATTGTGATCCAACCCAGCGACGATTGGCGCCGCTTGCAGCAACGCATGATCGAGGTCGTGACACCCTTCGCCGCGGAGCAGGGCACCGCGGAGGCCTTTGCTCCTCGCTTGGATGGCGCCCCCATCAGTCAGCTCACGGTCGACTATGTGAATGCCTTCGTCGGCCCCCGCACCGGCAGCAACTACAACCCCCACATCACCGTGGGCATCGGCACGCGCGCCTGTCTTGATGCGCTCAAAGCCGAACCCTTCGACCCCTTCCCCGTGCGGGCCCAATCGGTGAGCCTCTATCAAGTGGGAGATTACGGAGTGGCCCAGACCAAGCTCCATGACCTCCATCGCTGCTGATCCCCTGCCCTCCTGGAGGGAGGGTCCCGCCAAGGCGGCCATCCTGGCGTTTGTGGCCAAGGTGAGCCAGGAGGGGTCTCCCGATTTCATCCCCCTGGCCGAACGCATCGCCGTGGTCGACAACGACGGCACGCTTTGGCCGGAACAGCCGGTGCCCTTCCAGGCGGCCTTCGCCATCGACGAGCTGCAACGGAAGCTTCTCTCCGAGCCCGGCCTTGCCGACGACCCAATGGTGCGGGCTGCCCTGGCGGGCGATCTCGCCACCCTGATGGCCGGTGAGCACTTTGAGGGTCTGCTCAAGATCGTGGCCCTCACCCACGCCGGAATGACCCACCAGGTGTTTCAACAGGCCGTGGAGGCCTGGCTGGCTGTTGCCACCCATCCCCGCTTCGGCCGTCCCTACGACGCCCTCACCTACCAACCCATGCAGGAACTCCTGCGCCATCTGGTGGCCAGTGGTTTCAAGACCTATATCGTCTCTGGCGGGGGAGCCGATTTCATGCGGGTGTGGGTGGAGCGGGTGTATGGCATCCCGCCCGAGCAGGTGGTGGGCTCCACCGCTCGCACCACCTATGCGTTGCAAGATGGGGTGCCGGTGCTCACCAAAACCCTCGACTACCTTTTCGTGAACGACCATGGCGGCAAGCCTGTGGGCATTCATCAATTCATCGGTCGTCGGCCAGTGTTCTGTTGCGGCAACAGCGACGGCGACCACGCGATGCTGCAGTACACGACCATCGCCAACCCCTACCCCAGCTTCGGCCTAATCGTGCACCATACCGATGGCGAGCGGGAATATGCCTACGACGCCGTCAGCAAGAGCACCGGCAAGCTGGTGCACGCCCTCCAGGAGGCTCCGGAGCGCGGCTGGCTGGTGGTGGATATGGCAAACGACTGGTCTGTGGTGTTCGCGCCCGCTTAGGTCCCTGAGCTGCTTCCAGTGGCCTCATCGGCGGTCCCGCTGGTAGCGCCCCACCAGCTCCGCCTCCGCCAGGATATGGCCCACCATGGCGTCCCGCACCTGGGCGGCGGTGGCCCCGGCAGGGAGGCAGAGCGGCCCATCCAGGGCACTGAGGCGGAACCGGTAGCGGTGGGCGGTGCCCGGGGGGGGCAGGGGGCCGGCGTAGCCCAGCCGCTCGAAGCTCTCCACTCCCCAGCAGGCGCCATGGAGCGAGCCATCCTCCAGCTGCCCACGGGGAGGGAGGTCCGGCGGCAGCTCCCGCAGCTCAGGTGGCAGGTTGAAGAGCACCCAGTGGATCCAGAGGCCCGGCGGCGCGTCCGGGTCGTCCACGATCAGGGCGAAGGCACCCACTCCGTCGGGCACCCCGCTCCAGCGCAGGGGCGGCGAGAGATCTTCCCCCTCCCCGCTGTGCTCGCGGGGGATCCAGCCGCCGTGGGGGAAGGCATCACTGCGGAGGTCCATCGGGCAAGCACGTTGGTTCCCATCCTGGCCCAGCTCACAAAGATCGTCCCGATGGCACGGGTGTGAGGAGAATCTCTCGGAACGTCTGTTTGGCTTTGGGGCGATCCCCACAGGCCTTGCCGTCGCGCTCCAGATTGCCGTCATCGCTCAGCACCACCAGGCTGTCGCCCTGTGCGAACACGGCTTCAGGGTTCACCGGCCCGAAGGTGCGCAACCGGGTGGGAGGTTGCCCCACCTGGCCGCTCCAGCGGTAGAGGGCAGAGGGGGTGGCTTTGCCCTTGGAGCCTTCGGCGGGTCCCGCCACGATCAGCAGAGTGCCGTTCACCCTCTCCAGGCTGCGGATCCCAAGCCCCCCCAGATCCAGCAGCAGCGGATCCCCGAAGACAGCCTTTTCCCCCCCGATCACAGCGTTGGGATTGGTGAGGGTCACCACCAGGGCCTTCCCTTCTGGCAGGGGATTGCGGAAGCCGATCAGCAGCCCGCCCGACGGGATGGCGGCCAAGCCCTCAATGTTTAAACCGCCTTTGGCCTTGGCTGGCCGCTGTGCCGCCTCCGCCAGAGCAAAGCGACTGTGGCGGGGGTCGGCCGCCAAGTCTTCGATCAGGGTCGTGTAGGCACGCCCCACGGGCTCCACCGTGAGCGCCACCCCCGTCCCATCGGCTGCAGATCGCACGCCGAGGTTGGTGGCAAACAAGCGCCTGTGGTTCGGGCGGGGATCGCCGATGGGTCCCCCGCCCTTGCTTTGTCTTTTGCCCCCGTTCCCCTTGTCCGTGGGCTTCCTGGCCTCTGCCGCTCCGTGGGAGCCGATCCAGTAGGCCAAGGGCCCGATTCGTGCCGAACCCTCCAGATCGAGTTCCGGGTGCCCATCCTTCACGGGAGCCACCGCCTGGGCGGGAATCGTGCCCACCCCCACTGCGGGGCCAGAACGGCCGCTGCGATACACCCGAAGGGTCACGGGAGGCTTCTCCTCGTCATCCGCCACCACGAAAAGCCCGCCGCCAAGGGGGAGAGCCGTGGAGGCATTGCAAGGCCCGCTATGCACCACCACAGGCGGGTCGGCCGCTGCCACCTGGGCGGGGGCTAGCCCAATCACGGCCAGGAGCCCCGCGAGCAGCAGCACCAGGCTCAGCCTGCGCTGGCCCGCTCCATGGCCCCGACCCGTCGTCGTTGAAACCGTGCTGGCTGGGATGCCCATAGCGGTTGGGAGTTGCGTCCTGCAAGCAGGATGGCGCTCCTGGGAGCGGCCATCACCCTGTTGCCACAGGCTGATGTGTTTTGTTTCCACGGCCAAGCGCCCTGGCTTGGCCTGTTCAGCCGAGCATCGCCTCCACGCTCAACTCCGGCCGCCGCAGCAGGGCAAACACTGTGCCGGCGTTGCCGCGGCAGAGGCGCAGCTCCTGATCCACCACCGTTATGTCCAGCCAGGCCGGAAAGCTCTGGCGCACCTCCCGCAGCAGCTGCAGCCGCTGACCTCCCAAGGTGGGACCCAGCCATCCCCCCCGTTCAAAGCGCACTTGCACCCGCTGGCTGGGCTGATCCGGGGCCGCCGCGGGCTCGACGGTGATCGCCGCCCGCACGGCAATGCCCGCCAGCTCGCCCAGGGGCCCCGCCAACCGCAGCAGATTCATGCCCTGCCCGCGGGATGGGGCGAGCACTTGCAGGTTGGTGATCCAGGGAGCGGTGGCCAGATAGGGCAAGGAGCTGCTGCTCCAGCGCAACTCCCAAACCCCTTCCAACAGGGGGCCATCGGTGCGCAGATCCGCTGGCTGCTGTTGCTCCAGTTGAAGGATCAGCTCAGGGATCCGCTCCCGAGCCCCGCCTTCCCGCAGCAGGGTGAGCAGCTCCGCACGGGCATCGGTCCCCTCGCTAGAGGGTGGGGGAACGGGAGTGGGTGCGGGCTTTTCCGGCAGGGGAGGGGTTGGGGCCATGGGGTTGGGACACTTCACCCATGCTGGCGCAGCACCCCCTTAATGGGCCGTGAGGGAAGGGGCCAACACCCGGGAGCGACTGGCGCTCAGGGCCGACAGGTCCGCATCCACGCAGGAGCTGCCGTCGTATTGGAAGGGGTTGTCGAGATCCCGAATCAACAGCAACAGATAGGTGAAGGATGTGAAGAGAAAACACGACACCACAAGCACCTCGCTGAACAGATCCGCTTTGATCAGCAGCAGGGCCAACACGGCTCCCACCAAAAAGATCTCCAACATGGCGTAGGCAGGCCCGAGAAAACTGGTGCTGCGATTGATGTGCATGCGGCTGATCAGCTGGCGTAGGCGGGCCAGCTCCGTGAGGGAGTCTTTAGCGGCTGAGGCCTCGCCCTTGCGTTTCATGTCAGCAATCAAGGGGTTGAGCTGATCCAGGTGTTGCTCCAGCTCCTCCAGGCTGATGGTGTTGCGTAGCCAAGCTTCGGTGTGGCCCAGCAGATCGGCCAGCTTGTTCCGCAGGGGCTCGCCGTCATAGTCGGATTGGGTGACTGCGCTCAGCCGATTGATGTCGGCCATGGCCTCCACGGCGTTGGCGAACTGCTGCACCATGTCTTCGCTGGCGTTGTAGTCGCTCAGGGTGCCGCTGAGCACGAAGGCGATCACGAAGGTGGCCGCACCGAAGAGGGCCCCTGTGAGGGAATCAAAGGCCCAGGGCTCCCACCCCAGCCGATGGAGGCCCACCTTGGCCGTGCCAAACAGCAGGGTGAACGGCAGCACGGTGAGAAACAGCCGCCACTTGCCCATGGTTGACCGGTCCACTTGCGGCCAAGCTACTCAGGACGCTCCGGATACGGCACCCATCGTTGAAGAGTGTGGCACTGAAGCCGGATCGCGAGATCCCCGTAAAGTCGGCAGGCCTTGCAGGCGATGGCTGTGTCGATCCTCCGTCACTCCTGGAGGCGGGCCCTGCTGGGGGGCCTATGGGGCCTGTCCTTGGTGCCTGCCCAAGTGGTGGGCAGCTTGCCCGCGCGGTCGCAGGTGGCCGATGTGGTCCACCCAGATCCTCAAGGCGACTTCCCCTCGCTCAGGTTGGTGGGCCCCCGTGGGCAGTATGGGCAGAGGTTTTGGCTGGTGGTGGATCGGGATCCCCGGGGCCTGTGGTGCCGTGATGGGCAGGGGCGGCCCCTGATCGCGCTCCGCAGGGGCGCTGTGCTGGAAACGGATGAGACTTATCCAGTGATCTTGAGACTGGGAAAGGCCTATTTACGTGTCCGTGTCAAACCCGTGGATGTGCTCTACGACGCCCGATTGAAGGACAGGGGCACAGCGACAATCTGTGAGGTGCGAGCGAATAGCTCGTTCCTCGCCCCCATCCATCCCGATTCTCTGGAGAGGGTGTTAAAGCGCAATCCCGAATCCTGAATAAGGTGAAAAGCGGAGATCACACTCTGAAAACGGTGTGATACCAGATGTGTTTTGGATTGTTGAGCGATTCGGGTGAGCAGACGCGAGCGATGAGATTGTAGGAGTAATGGAGACGCTCGCCGCTGCGAGAATTGTCATAGCCGCTGCTGAACCATTCGCCATAGGGGTCGTTGACGATAAAACCTGTCTCGTCAAAGCCCCGAATGACAATGATGTGGCCAAATGTTGTGAAGTATCCATGCACAATCACGGGATGGCCAGCCTTGATCGAGGAATGGATGTCCAGAAAAGATCCATTTTCGCGAAAAATATCCTTGTAGCCAGGATAGGTTTCAATGAGATATTTTAGATGGTAGGGATCATGGCGGCTTTTGCCTAGGCTCTCCATTTTTTGATACAACTGATCCTCAAGCTGGACTCCATCCGGGCGGGGCATTCCCAAATGACAGAGGCACATGGCCACGCTGGTGACGTTGCAGCTGCCGGTTGGGTTGTAGCGATTGTCGAGTTGGGAAAAATAGGGTACTTGCAGATCGTGGGAACCCATTTCCGATGGGCGAGCGGTCGAGACGGCGGGCGAAGCGACGGATGGGGTCACCGGGCTTTTCCAGTGGGGCATGTAGATCCACCAGTCACCCGCCCCGTAGGCCAAGCGCACTTGAAGGGAATTCCCGTCTTTCTCGAGTGTCTT
>JBIIJA010000112.1:0-6552 GCA_044234195.1 Cyanobium sp.
ATCCACCCCGACTGTGAGGCCCCGGACCTGATCGTCCTGATCGGTGGCATACCACCGAGTCCAAGAACGACGACCATTGCTGTCGTAGCGGGCGACAAAGCCATCAGCTTTTCCCTGATTGGTGTGTCCATCCCAAGCGCCTAATTTCGTTTCCCCGCCCAAGTAGATCGATCCATCTGGGCCGCTGGTCAGCACAAATCCCGTGTCATCGTTTTTGCCGCCCAGCAGTTGGAGCCAGTTCAGCACGGGTGGAGTAGGTGAATTGTTCGCTGAGCTGGAAGTCATGTCCGGAAGGAAAATCAGAGCAATGTGATGGCGTCAACCAGAGAAACAACTGCGTTGAGCGTCTATATCATTTCAAATTATATAGTTTAGGCATCAACTTAATTTATAAGAATTCTCGCTGGTTTTGCTGGAGGTGAGCCAGTTCTAAGCGTGTCTTGAAGGACCAGTCGCACAGAGGGCCGCTCTTCTAAAGCCACCACCAACTGCCAAAGCTCGCCGCCTGCCCTCGGGCCAGGCCCTGGCGATCCCGCAGGGTCCAGAGCTTGGCTCTCTCAATGCGGAAGCGGCGCCCGGCGCTGTCCACCCGGATGCCTCCGTAGCCCATCAAGGCTTCCCGCACCTGGGCTGTTGCCAGGGCCCGGGCCCGCTCCTGCCGCTCGGATGGTTCGGCGGTGAGCCGGGAGGGCAGGCCGACCATCTCCTCCCACCGCCTGCGCCACAGCCGCAGGGCCGTGGCATTGGCGTAGATCAGCCTTGGATCGGCCGCCCCATCGTGGGCCAGCACGGCCCGATCGGCGGCAAACAGCTCCTGGGCTGCCAGCCGCGGATGGGCCAGCGGATGGGCCCCGGCCACCAGCGGAGTTCCAAAGGCCGCCCCGTGGCTCTCCAGGATCAGGGCCACCAGCTCAAGGGCAGGTTCCTGGAGCCAGGGGGGCTCCCTCACGGCCCGCTGGCGCCGTCCCCTTCGGCGGGTGCGGCGGGCTCTTTCTCCGCTCCAGCTGCCATGGCCCGCGCCATGGCCAGCTCCGCCATCGCCTTGCCATGGCCCAGCAGCCGCTCCAGGAAGATCCTGTTGGCTTCGGGAAAACGGGGCTCCTCCGCCAACGGCAGCGGCCCCGCCACCTCCAGCCCCGATTCCCCCTCCAGCGCCGGAGTGATCACCACCAAATCCGGATCTAGGGGAGCGTCGTAGCGCCACCAGCGGGCCGGATCGGCAATCGCCGCGTGCGTGGGGTGGGGCACATGCACCCGCGGGGCCCGGGCGCCAGCCCGGCGCCGCTCCGCCAGTTCCGTGAGGAGCTGGGAGCGGCTGCGGCCCCGCAGCTGAAACAGCACGAAGGGATCCTCCGAGAAGCGATCGCCCATCAGGTAGTAGACCGCGCTCACGTGCTTGCAGGGATTGGCCTTGTCGGGGCAGGTGCACTCGCTGCGCACCTCCTGCAACTTGAAGGGAAACAGCCGCTTGCCGCTGGCCGCAAAGGCCCGCTCGATGTCCTGCGGCATGATCCCCGCCAGCAATTGGGCCGACCAGCGGGCCTTCTGGCTCAGGGCTTCGAGCACATAGCCCCAGTCCTCGTCGTTGAGCACATCCAGCCACAGCTTCACCTTGTAGGGCTCATCACCCGTGCCCTGCACCCGGGCATGCACCCGCCGCCCCTCAAAGCGAATCGACACCACATTCCCCGAACGGGCGTAATCCCAGGCCCGCTCCAGGCGCTTTTTGAAGCGGTAGGAGTTGATCAGCTCCATCCACTGCTCCACCCACCAGGGCTGCTGGCCCAGGCCCTGTTGGCCGAGTTGGGTGGCAATGGCGGGGCTGGAGACAGTCATGGCGGCCGCGCGCGGGGCTGGGGGAATTATCCCGCCTTGGCCCATCCTGGCCCCCAGGTGCTCTGTAACGCCTGCAGGCTCAACGAACGGGTGCGGTAGGCCTCCACCCACCCGATTGCGAAGCGGCCCACCAGCTGAAGGGCGGTTTGATCCGATGCTCCTGACAACTTGCGTTTGGCTGACATTTGACAAACATCACAAATAGCAGTGCTCATAAAGTAAATAAATACTGCTTTGAATAGCAGTTGCAACCTTCCTTTGAGTTTTCAAAAGTTGAATCTTATGCTGAAGCGATCGTTCGCAAGCTGCTCCATCTTCGCAACGGTGGCCTTTGCGGCCTTGCCGGGCTCGGCAGCCAATTTCTCTGTCACCCAAAATTTTTGGGGAAATGAGACTGCCACCGGCACCTTTGCCTGGGCCATTCATCAAGCCAATACCACGGCAGGTCACGACACGATTAGCCTATTGACCAACGTCAGCATCGACGATTATCAAGGATCTCTCAATCATCCATTTCGTCTTGCTGATATCACCGATACCGACGGTCTTCTGATTCAAGGCAACGGCCATTCCTTGATCGGAAATCCATCGTTCGTCACCCTGGAAGGACACGTTATCACCAAGACCAATCCCCAGCCCTTCAGACTTGGGGATAAACAAACAGTGCCAGCATTTTCATTTGCTAAAATCGCCGATAACGTCTCTAGCGTTGTTGTCGACAACTTCACTGTTGACGGATTGAATTCATTTCTTAATATCGGTAAGGGCTCCATCGTTACCGTTCGGGATTCCATCGTCAAATACATGGGCGACTTTGGTCAACGCCCGGCTCCCGTATTCGAAGCTTTCGATGATTCCATTCTCAATTTGCAGCGCGTTGCAATCAGCCATATCAATAACTTTCAAAAACCACTGGCCGGCAATGAATTCATCTGGTTTCCAGCGATCGCGGGAGTGAAGGCCACTCTCAACATGGAGAGAAGCACTCTGGATTTATTGACCTCATCGACAGCCGGTGGGATCACCTGGAGTGGCGGCACGGCCAATTTGGTGTCCTCCGTGATCATTGGCAAGGGACTGTCGATCCAAGATTTTGAAATGGATGGGGTCCTTAATGTCGTCAACAGCCTGTTTCGACCCTATGACCGTTCGGCTACAGCGCGCATTCAGGCTTACAATGGAGCCGTGGCCAATGTGACTGCATCCACTATTCAGTTTGATGCAACCTTCACAGGTGACGTCCATGGCTGCCCCGATAACTACACGTGCAATGGCGCCCCCCTGCAGGCCTTCAACGGGGGAACGATCAACCTTGGCTCCACTGCCGTATCGGCGATCAACACCGATTGGCCCCCGATCAACGATCCCTATTCCGCCACCTTTAGAAGCAGGCCCGGCACATTGACTGCTGATGCCTACACGTTTGTGCAACCTGTTCCTCTGCAGGATGCCGCCACCCTGAAGAGCCTGTTCAGCCAGCCCGATCTGCTCACATCAGGCATGCCCTATGCCCTGACTCCCAACATTCCCCCCTATCCACCCGTCTATGTCGCTCTGCCCAGCGGCGCGGTTCCGCTCAATCCTTCCACCCTGATCAGCGTCGTTGCCGATGCGGATGGGGCCAACAAGCTCATCAATCCGATTCACAACACTGTGATCAGCACCGATGTCTTCGGCAATCCCCGCACCTTCAACGGCAGACGGGACGTTGGTGCCGTGCAAACACCAGGCCCCCTCCCGGTGCTGGGCTGCGGTGCGGCCTTTGGCTGGAGTCGCCGGTTGCGCCAGCGCATTCGCCAAGGATCTGCTCCAGGCCAGAGCGGAGCCCTTCGTTAGGACTTCGTTCTAGGCATCCATTGCCGCAAGCCTGCTCCTCCCGGTCTCTTTCCTTGCTGCAGCAAGGACCATCCCATCCTTGGAGGCTCCAGGCTTGCGGCCTCTCCTTAGGTGCCTCCCGATGACGCTCGATTGCGAAGCGGGTTGATCGCGAGTTGCGGCCTGAGTTGCTCACTTCCATCCGCTGTTCCACCCACCAGGGCTGCTGCATGAGGCCCTCTTGGCCCAGTTGGGTGGCAATGGCGGGGCTTGGGAAATGATTCCGCCTTTGCCCGCCTTGGCCCCCAAGGTGGGGGTTCGTTGGCGCTTGCGGAAGGATAGGCGCAAATAAGCAACCCCTTACCCTAGCTATTTCGCCGGCTAACCATTTTTTATTGACAGCTTCTTTGCTGTTTTTTATTATGCCTAAGCTGGGAGAGTCCGTCTTGTTTCTCCATGGCTTTTTCGAGGATTCGCCTCTGGCATGGCCTGCTGCTTCTTCCTGCCCTAGCCCTTGGTGTCTTTGGATTTCGGCAGCAATCCCTCGCCAGTAAACCCTGCGTGATCAGCCCAGGGGCGCAGTGTTTTGGGGCGGATCTCTCCGCGCAAGATCTGCGTCGCGCTGATCTGCGTGGGGCCGATTTGCGGCAAGTTCGGTTGGTGGGCGCTTCGCTCGAAGAGGCCAACCTCTCCGGTGCTCGGCTGGATGGCAGCGTGCTGATTGGAGCCGATCTCGAGCGGGCCAACCTTCGTGGCGCCAGCTTGCGCAAGGTGCTCTGCCGCGCCTGCGACCTGGAGTCGGCCCAGTTGTGGGGCGCTGATCTCAGCGAAGCCGACGTGGACGGCTCCGATTTGGAGAGCGCCAATCTCCGCTTCGCCAAGCTGCGGAAGGCGCGGCTGCGGGGCAACGACTTGGAAAGCGCCGATCTCCAATTCGCCGATGCGGCCGGTGCCGATTTCACAGGCGCCAATTTGGGGCGGGCTCGCCTCACTGATGCCAACCTGAACCGGGCTCGCCTCCAGGCGGTGGATCTCGCCTCGGCCCGGTTGGATCAGGCCACCCTCGTGGGGGCGGATCTGAGAAGGGCACGCCTCGGCATCCGGGTGGTGGCCTCAGGGGAGGGAGATGGCTCCTTGGTGATCCCACCTGATTCCCCCTGCTTCCCCCTGGCGGGCTGTCGCCCCGAGGACGCCTCGCTGAAGGCCACCAGTGACGACACTGGCGTGGGGGCCCTGCTCGTGAACACCGACTTGACTGGCGCCGATCTCACAGGTGCGGATCTCAACGGCGTGGTGATGGTGGGCGGTTCGCTCCGCCAGGCCCGGTTGAAAGAAGCCAACACCAGCGGCGCCCGCTGGCTGGGCGTGGGCTTTCAACGCACCCTTTGCCCCGATGGCAGCGCGCGCTCGGCGCCCTGCCCAGGGTTCCAGGCGCCCCAAGGCGGCACGGAGCAGGCGCAGGCCTTGGCGCGAGTGGCCTGGCTTCGCGCCCTGCCCTGGCCCTGGGATTGAGGCCCTCCTGGCGCGTAGCCTCTGGCTAAATCGTGCGCATGGATGGCCCGCCCGGCCCGCCGCCTGGCCGCCAACGCCCCAGGCCCCTTTTATGTCGATGCCAGCTGCATCGATTGCGGCACCTGCTGGCGGTGGGATCCTGCCCACTTCGCCCCCGGCGCGGGCCAGGCCCGGGTGGCCCTCCAGCCGCACGGGGAGCCTGCTGTGGTGCGGGCTCTTTTGGCCCAGCAGGCCTGCCCCGTGGCGGCGATCGGTTCCCCGGCTGAGCTCCTGCGGCGCCACAGCTCCGTGCTGGCCGCCCAGGGGTTTCCGGCCCTCCTGGTGCGCCATCCCCAAGCCGACATCCATTACTGCGGCTGGGCCTCACGCCTGAGTTTTGGGGCCGCCAGCTACCTGCTGGTGCGGCCCCCGCAGGCGGGCGGCAATGTGCTGATCGATTCCCCTCGCTTCAGCGCTCCCCTGGCCCGGCGCATCGGCGCGCTGGGCGGCCTGGCGGCCATCGTGCTCACCCACCGTGACGACGTGGCGGATCAGGCCCGTTGGGCCGCCCATTTCGGCTGCCCCCGCTGGATCCACTGCGCCGATGCCGAAGCCGCTCCAGGGGCCGAGCACCTGCTGGAGGGGCGCGCCCCAGTAGAAGGCCCCCCGGGCCTGCAACTCCTGCCCACACCAGGGCACACGGCGGGCTCCATGGTGGCCGTGCTGGGGGAGGCGGGTTCGGCCGAGGGGCAGGTGCTCTTCAGCGGCGACCATCTCTGGTGGAGTGAGCGGCTGCGGCAGGTGGTGGCCTCCCGTCGCTATTGCTGGTGGGACTGGGCGGAGCAGCTGCGCTCGGTGGAGGCCCTGCTGCCCCTGGATGTGCGCTGGCTCCTGCCGGGCCATGGGGATCGCCGCGCCTTCGAGCCCGGCGCCTGGGGCCCAGCCCTTCGGGCCACCCTGGCGGCCTGCCACTCCGGCCAGGGGCCAACATGAGATCGGCTGTTCGGGTGGGGGCCGCCCTGGCCGGCATGGGCCTGGTTGGGGCTTTGGGGCTCAGACCCACTCCGGCGGGGGCCCAGGTCCAGAGCCTTGGGGCTGGATCGGGGGGTGCCCTGGCCTGGGAGCGGTGCCCCTCCCTGGAGAGCCCCACTGCAGGAGGCCCCACCGCAGGTGGCCCCATCGGTCGTGCCAGCGGCTCGCCGCTGGAGTGCGCCACCCTCTCCGTGCCTTTGGATCATGCGCGCCCCCTCGGTGAGCGCCTGCCCTTGACGGTGTGGCGCCTGCGGGCCACCGGGCCTGGCCCCCGCTTGGGCACCTTGGTGCTGATCGATGGGGCCCCAGGAGCCCCGGAGGCCCTTTCCCTGAGCGCCATGGCCCAGGCCCTGGCGCCTGTCCTGCGGAGCCGTTTCG
>JBIIJA010000113.1:0-6548 GCA_044234195.1 Cyanobium sp.
TGCCAGGAAGGATTTCCACGAAGGCGCCGATGGGAATCACCCGGGTGACCGCCACGGAGAACACCTCCCCTTCACTCACCCGTCGCGTGAGCCCCTCGATCATCCGCTGGGCCTCCTCGGCTGCCTGGCCGTCATGGCTGGCGATCGTCACCATGCCCCCATCCTCGATGTCAATCTTGGTGTTGGTGCGCTCGGTGATGCCCTTGATCGTGCGCCCGCCGGGGCCGATCACGGTGCCGATCAGCTCTGGATCAATGCGGAAGCTGAGCAACCTCGGGGCGTGGGGAGAGAGGGTGTCGCGGGGCTTGTCGATGGCTTCCAGCATCTTCTCCAGGATATGGAGCCGGGCCGGGCGAGCCTGCTTGATGGCCTCGGAAATGGTGGTCATCGCGAGCCCTGGGATCTTCATGTCCATTTGCAGGGCGGTGATGCCCTTCTCGGTGCCGGCCACCTTGAAATCCATATCCCCGAGGAAATCCTCGATTCCTTGGATATCTGTGAGGATGCGCACCTCCTCACCTTCTTTGATCAGACCCATGGCCGCTCCACTGACGGGAGCCTTGAGGGGCACCCCAGCATCCATCAGGGCCAGGGTGCTGCCACACACCGAACCCATGGACGTGGAACCATTGGAGCTGAGCACCTCGCTCACCACACGCAGCACATAGGGGAAGGTGTCCTTGGGAGGCAACACGGGCAGGAGGGCCCGCTCCGCCAGAGCACCATGGCCAATCTCCCGACGACCAGGAGACCGCATGGGCCGAGTTTCGGCGACGGAATAGGGAGGGAAGTTGTAGTGATGGAGATAGAGCTTTTCCTTGGCTGGATTGAGGTCATCCATCTCCTGGGCGTCACTGGGGGTGCCCAGGGTGGCGGTGGAGAGCACCTGAGTGAGGCCCCGCTGGAAGAGACCTGAGCCGTGCACCCGTTTCGGGAGCACCCCGGCGGCGGCGGAAATGGTTCGCACCTCATCGAGTTGGCGACCATCCACACGGCGCCCCTCCTTGAGGATTTGCTGCCGCATCAGCTTCTTGGTGAGGCTCTTGTAGCCGTTGGCCAGGGCTTTGGCATTGCTGCTCACCGCCACCTTCACCGGGTCTTCGTCCGGTAGGGCAGCAATTTTCTCGCTCACATCCGCCTGAATCGCATCGAGCTTTTCATCCCGCTGGGGCTTGCTGAGTTCAAAGTGCTGCAACACCTCGCCGATGCCCTTGGCGCATTGGCTCTCGAGATAGGTGGGCACCGTGGGATCGGCCTCCTGAGGGGCGGGGATGGCCACGGGCTCGATGCCAAGCTCCTTGAGGAGGGTGAGCTGGGCCTTGATGAGCTCGTTGACGGCTTCGTAGCCGAAATCAATGGCCTCGATCACATCTTGCTCTGGAAGCTGATCGGCGCCGGCTTCCACCATCACCACCCCTTCGGGCGTGCCGGCCACCACCAGATCAAGGGCACTGCGCTGGATCTCTCGGAAGCTGGGGTTGAGCACGAAGTCATCACCCAGCAAGCCCACCCTCACGGCAGCCATCGGGCCGTGGAAAGGAATCTGGGCCAGCAGGGTGGCCATTGAAGCCCCAGTGACAGCGAGCACATCGGGTGGCACCCGCTCATCGAGCGACATGCAGGTGGCCACGATTTGGAGGTCGTCCCGCATCCAGCTCGGGAAGAGGGGCCTCATGGGGCGGTCGATGAGGCGAGCGATCAAGGTGGCGCGCTCGGGGGGACGGGATTCGCGGCGCATGAAACTGCCGGGAATGCGTCCAGCTGCGTAGAGCCTCTCCTCGTAATCGCAAATGAGGGGGAGGAAATCGATGCCTTCGCGGGGAGTGGAGCGGGTGGCCGTCACCAAAATGGCGGTATCTCCACATTCGATCATCACGGCTCCGCCAGCCTGGGGGGCGTAACGGCCGCTGGTCAGTCGGATCTCCCGACCATCAAAGGAGATCAACTGCGTTTGTCCTTGCACTTGGCGTTATTGCTTCTGAGTCGCTTTTGATTCTTACACCTGGCCCCTCGGGCCTGGGGGCTTTCGGGAATTCTCAGGATTCTCTTGGCGAGGCTTTCCCCCCAGAAGGGCATTCCAGCTGGGGTACGAGCGGCACTGGCCAACTTTGGAGAGACGGTCGAGAGGCCAGCTAGTGGCCGATCACCAGCTCGACTTCACCACCCCGGGCAACTCGCCTTTGTGGGCCCGCTCCCGGAGCTGGTTGCGGCAGAGCCCAAAATCCCGATACACGCCCCGGGGTTTGCCGGTGGCCCAGCAACGGTTGCGCAGGCGGCTTGGAGCGCTGTTGCGGGGCAGGTCCTGAAGCTTGCGGTGGATCTCCAGCCGCTCCATCGGATCAGCGGCAGCCTCCATGGCAGCTTTCAGGGCGGCGCGCTTGCGGGCGAAGCGATCCACCATTTTTTTGCGCTTCACATCGCGCGCAATCATCGACTTCTTCGCCATGCGGCCAGCTGCAGCAAGTAAGGATTCTCTTTGAGCTTACCCCTTGATCTGACTGGGGCAGAGATCACCGA
This sequence comes from Cyanobium sp., assembly GCA_044234195.1. Lineage (GTDB taxonomy): Bacteria > Cyanobacteriota > Cyanobacteriia > PCC-6307 > Cyanobiaceae > Cyanobium. Next base: position 2,518 of record JBIIJA010000113.1, read on the forward strand.
TCGGGCAGCTGGAGCAGGCGGGCTTGCGGGCTGTGCAGACGGCCCGCCCATGGAAGATCAGCCGGATCGAAAGGTTTTCCCATTCAGGCTGGGGCACGAGCTTCATCAGGTCGGGCTCGATGCGGCGTGGGTCGGTTTGGCGGGTGAGGCCCAGCCGCTGGGAGAGGCGCCGCACATGGGTGTCCACCGTCACCCCAGCGTTGATGCCATAGGCATGGGCGAGCACCACATTGGCGGTCTTGCGCGCCACCCCCGGCAGCTCCAGCAGCTCCTCCATGGAGGCTGGCACCTCTCCCCCGTGCCGCTCCATCAGCAGGCGAGAGGCCCCCACGATGGCCTTGGCCTTGTTGTGGAAAAAACCGGTGGAGCGCACGTAGGGCTCCACGGCTTCGGGTTCCACCGCAGCGGCAGCGGCCGCATCGGGGAAACGCTCAAACAGGGCTGGGGTCACTTTGTTGACCCGTTCATCGGTGCACTGGGCGGAGAGCATCGTGGCCACCAGCAGCTCATAGGGGGTGCGCCAATCGAGGGAGCAGGTGGCTTGGGGATAGAGCTCGCCGAGACGCTCCAGCAACTGCGGCGCCCTGGTGCGGGCGCTGGGGAAGCGGGGCATGGCCTAGCGGCCGAAGAGCTGCTGCACCATGGGCAATTGGGAGGTGTCTTTGACGATCAGCACCAAACTCAGCCCCACCAGCAGCACAAAACCAGACTGCATGAAGGCATTGTGAAAGCGCTCGGGCACCGGGCGGCCCCGCATCGCCTCCACCAGCAGCAAGGCCAACTGCCCCCCATCGAGAAGGGGCAGGGGCAAGGCGTTCAGCACGGCCAGGTTGATGGAGATCAGGGCGGCAAAGAGAAAGAGGCTGCTCCCGCCCTGACTGGCCAGGGAGGCACCCATCTCCACGATCTTCACGGGACCGGACACCTGGGAAGCCGTTTCCCCGAAATGGGTGAAGAGAGTGGCGAAACCCTCCACCGTGCGTTTGGTGAGAGCGAAGAAGTCGTGGTTGGCCTGGCGGATGGGTTCCAACGGACCCTTTGGAGCGCGGAAAGCCTCGGTGCCAAACGGTTGGAGCTGGGCGCCGATGCGCCCAATCCCGCCCTGATCGGCGGGGGTCAGGGTGAGGGAGAGGGTGCGTCCTCCGCGCTCGGCCTGGAGGTGGAGGGGGCGCCGGGGAGACTCTTTGATGTGCTGCACGAAGGCGGCCACGGCCTCCTGGCCGCCCGGCACGGACTGATCTTCGAACTTCAGGATCCGATCGCCCGCCTTGAGGCCCGCCTTGGCGGCGGGTTGGCCGGGCTGCACTCCCGACACCAGCACCCCTGGGGAGGTGCTGAAGCCAGCGGGAATCCCCAGCATGTAGCCCTGGGCCATGAGCACCAGGTAGGCCAGCAGGAGGTTGGCGAGAACGCCGGCGGCAATCACCAGGGCCCGCTGAGGCAGGGGGCGATTGCGCAGCAGATCGGGATCGTCAGGGGGAAGGGAGCTGGAGGGGTCGTCGTCCGGGAAAGAGACGTAGCCACCCAAAGGGATGGCCCTCAGGGCAAATTGCACCCCCCGGCGCTGGCGCTGCAGGAGAGCGGGGCCGAATCCCACGGAAAAACCGCTGACACGGATGCCCTGCCAGACCGCCGCGAAGAAATGCCCCGCTTCATGAACCACGATCAAGCCGGCCAGGATGGCCAGGGCTGTGAGAACTCCCATGGGGCGGGGGTGAGGTGAATGGCTTTCATTCTGGGGTGTGATCAGGGCAACAGCGGCGGGGCGGTCCGATTGGGGGGGCCCACCGTCACCCCTGGATGCTCTCGGCACCGAAGTAGGGCACCAGGGCCGCTGGCAGCCGCACCGAGCCGTCGCCCTGCTGGCCGGCCTCCAGCAGGGCCGCCATGGTGCGACCCACAGCCAGGCCACTTCCGTTGAGGGTGTGCACCAGGCGCGTGCCCTTGCCCTCATCTTTGCAGCGAATCGCACTGCGCCGGGCCTGGAAATCGCCGCAGGTGCTGCAGCTGGAGATTTCCCGGTAGGCCCCGGCGCCAGCCAGCCACACCTCCAGGTCGTAGGTGCGGGCGGCGGAGAAGCCCAGATCACCCGTGCAGAGCTCGATGCGGCGATAGGGCAGCTCCAGGGCCTCCAGCACGGCCTCGGCGTCGGTGGTGAGCTGCTCGTGGGCCGCCTCGGAGGCATCCGGATGGCAAAACCAGTAGAGCTCCACCTTGTTGAATTGGTGCAGGCGGATCAATCCCCGGGTGTCGCGACCGTAGGAGCCAGCCTCCCTGCGAAAGCAGGGGGTGTAAGCCACATAGCGCAGGGGCAACTGGCGAGCCTCCAGCACCTCCTCGCGGTGAAGAGACGTGATGGGCACCTCAGCGGTGGGCGTGAGCCAGAGGTCGTCATCGGCGCAGCGGAAACTTTCCTCGGCGAATTTCGGCAGCTGGCCCGAGCCCGTGAGGCTGGCTGTGTTCACCAGGATCGGAGGCAGCACCTCCTTGTAGCCCTTGGCGGTGTGCAGATCGAGCATGAAATGAATCAGGGCACGCTCCAGACGAGCCGCCGCACCCACCAGGGTGATGAAGCGGCTTTGGGCGATGCGCACGGAGCGCTCCGTTTCGATCAGGCCGAGCCGCTCAGCGATCTGCCAGTGCTCCTGAAGGGTTTCTCCAGGGGAGGGCCGGCGGGGTTCGCCCCAGCGCTTCACCTCCACGTTGTCGGCCTCGCTGCGACCCTCGGGGGTGTGAGGGGAGGGGAAATTGGGCAGGATCAAGAGCTGCTCCCGCAGGCGGCGCTCCAGGGCCTTTTCCTCCTCTTCCAGCCCAGCCACCTGCTGCTTGATGCGGTTGCCCTCCTCCCGCAGGGCCATCACCTTGGGATCATCAGGGCTCGCACCGCCCCGCATGAGCTGACCCACGTCGCGGCCAACGCGGTTGCCCTCCGCCTGAAGGCCGCTGCGCTGCTCCTGGAGATCACGCTCCTGGCGGGCGATCGCTTGCAAACCGGTGAGATCCACGTCGAGACCACGGCGGCTGAGCTGCTCGGCCATGACCTCGGGGTTGTCGCGCAGGAGGCGAAGATCCAGCACGGGCAAGGAGAAAAGCTGGATCGCAGCCTACGGGGCTACCTCAGGCGCCCCAAAAGTCTCAGAGCACCTGCACCACTTCGGTGACTTCGGGAATGGCTTCGCGCAACTTGCGCTCAATGCCCATTTTGAGGGTCATGGTGCTGCTGGGGCAGGAGCCACAAGCGCCCTGCAGGCGCACCTTCACAACGGGGCCATCGAGCTCGACGATTTCCACGTTGCCACCATCGGCCATCAAATAGGGGCGGAGCTCATCCAGCACCCGCTCCACGTTGGGGATGGTGAGGGCATGGGGGTCGGTGTTGGCCTGCTCTGGGGTGGTGTTTTCGAGGGCTGGGGCGGTTTCAGTGCTCATCGCGCATACCAAAGGCTTGGCCTCAGCTTAGGGAGAAAGGGCCATCCTGGGCAGAGGCATCAGGGACCCAAGGGTTCAGCGGTGGGGGGCGCCGCTGAGATTCACGATCACCACTCCCACGGCGATCAGGCCCATGCCCAGCAGCTGACCGGCCGTGGGAATCTGCCGATAGGCCACGATCCCCACCGTCACGATCGCCACGATGCCGATCCCGCTCCAGAGGGCGTAGGTGAGGCCTAGGGGGAGCACCTGCACCACCTTTGACACCAGGAGCATGGAGGTGCCATAGGCCGCCAGCACCAGCAGGGCGGGACCAGGGCGGGTCATGCCGGCGGAGAGCCGCAGAAAGGAGGTGCCCAGCACCTCCGCCGCAATCGCCAGCGCCAGGAGCAGCCAGGGATGGGAGGGGGGCATGGGGTGCGGGATGGACATGGGGGAAGCGCAGCCGGGACCGGATGCCTAGGATCGGCCCACCCCGCCCCCAGGGGATCCCCGCACCGAACCGGGACACCGCCCGCGACAGCCTCCGCGCATGACCGACGTTCCCGTTTCCCGCATCCGCAATTTCTGCATCATTGCCCATATCGACCACGGCAAATCGA
>JBIIJA010000166.1:0-5369 GCA_044234195.1 Cyanobium sp.
ACCGGATAGGCGGTGAGCTGGGGGGCCAGGGCCCCATCCAGCTCAAGGGCGTGCAGGAGGGTGGCGGCCTGCTCAGCGGTGGCGGTGGCCTGGCCGTAGAACAACGCTGCCACCCACACTTCATCGGCCCCCAGGCGAGCGCCGAGCTCAGTAAAGCTCAGGCCCAGGCGCTGTTTGGCAGCCAGCAGGGCGGGGGTGAGGGGCGAGAGGGCCATGGCAAAGGGGGAATGCTGGCGGACCCTATGGAGCCCCGGGGGGCAGCCCTGTTGGGTTTGCTACCGAATCGAAGGTGCTTAGCGCAGCAACAACACCACCCCCACCCCCGTCCCGAGGGCCACCACGAGCCAGCGCAGGGCTTCCCCATTCACCCGGCTGGCCACTCCCCCCCCCAAGGCACCCCCAGCCACGGCGCCCAAGCCCAAGGCCAGCGCCATGCTCCAGGCCACCCTGCCGCTGGCAAGAAACACCAAGGCGGCGCTGAGATTGGCGGCCAGGGCCAGCAGCTGCTTCAGGCCATTCAACCGGGTGAGGCTGTCCTCCAGGGTGAGGGCCAACACCGCCAGCAGGATCACACTCAGGCCTGCGCCGAAGTAGCCCCCGTAGACCGCCGCCAGGGTCACGGCCACAGCCGCCAACGGCGGCACGCCCTGGATCCCACTGACGGTGGACCAAGCCCCCAACCACCCCCGCAGCCGATCTTGCAGCGCGAGCAGGGCAGAACCCCACAAGATCAACCAGGGCACCAGCGCCGTGAACAGCCGTTCATCGCTCACCAGCAGCAGCAGTCCGCCCCCCAGTCCCCCCAGGGCCGCCGCTGGCACCAGCCACCGTCCCCGCTTCCCCTGGCCCAGCAGATCGCGTCGCTGGGCCCAGGCGGCCCCCAGATAGCCCGGCGTGAGGGCGACCGTGTTGGTGAGGTTGGCCACCAAGGGCGGCAGGCCCAGGGCGGTGAGGGCCGGAAAGCTGATCAAGGTGCCCCCTCCCGCCAGGGCGTTCACCAGACCCGCGGCCAAACCGGCCAGGGCCGTGAGCACCAGTCCGGTGGCGCTCATTGCTCCCACCAGCGCAGCAGGTTGCTGTAGCTGCGACTGATCAGATCAAACACCTCCCCCTTGCCCTCCTGGGCAAACAGGGCCCGGCGCGCCGTATCCAGCTCAAAGAGCAGTTCCCGCTGGGCACTGTGGCGGATCCGGCTTTGAATCCAAGCCACCGCCACCAGCCGCTCCCCCCAGCTCACCGGCTCCACCCGATGCAGGCTCGTGCTGGGGTAAACGATGGCGTGGCCCGCTGGCAGGCGAATGGCCTCCTCTCCTTGGGGCCGTTCCAACACCAGCTCGCCGCCGCCGTAGCGGTCTGGTCCGCTCAGGGCCACGGTGAGGGAGAGATCGGCCCGGCCGCCGGCCATCCAGGCATTGTCCACATGGCGCCCATACCCCTCGCCAGGCCCCATGCGGCTGAAGATCAGGCCATGGATGCAGCGAGGAAAGGCCGCCGCCTGCAGCAATGGATGGGCCTCCAGGGCAGTGCGCACGTCCGCCTCCAGCTGCCCGTGCAGCGCCGTGTCGCGATGGAGCTGCCGATTGTTTTTCACACCGCGGGCATGCCAACCGGCCGTTTCCTGCCCGGGCCGCCAGGCCTCAGGCGGTGTGGTCTGGAGCTGGTGGAGGAGCCGCTCGACATCGCTTGGGGCCAGCAGCGGCTCAAGAAAGAATTGCATCGGTCAGCGCATCAGTGGTGGTCTGGCGGGGCTGGCCCCCTTTCAATTGAAGGAGGGCCCATCTCCAGGCTCCCTCCGATTGCCCGATCTGCCATGCCCCGCAAGAGCATTGCCCTGTTTCTGGCCACCACCGGCCTCATCTCTTCTTTGGCGGGGTGCAGCCCCGGCAAAGAAGCCGATGAAAAGGGGGGAGATGGGATGCCATCCCCCGCCGCTGGCCAGAGCGCCCAACCCACCCAGGACAACGGAGACAAGCACTCGGAAGATGACAAAGAGGGCAAGGGCTCCAAAGGCGAGAATGGTGACAAGGGGGATGAAGGGGGAGAAGGCGGTGAGGGTGGAGAGGGCTGAGGGGTAAGGGCTGAGGGTTGGTGCCGGTGGCACCAGCCCAGCTCCCCTAGTCGCTCCCGTTCAACCAGAGCCGCAGCATGAGCCTCGGCCGCGCGGGATCGTCTGCATAAGCCGTGCGGTCGTGGGCGATTCGGTGGTTGTCGATGAACAGCAGATCCCCAGACTCCAGCCACAATTCATGGCGAAAGGCCGGCGCGTTCAACGCGGCATCGAGCCGATCCAGATCGGCCAAGGCCCTAGGGCCAAGGGGCTGCCCCGCTTCCCTCTGTCCCCTCTCAATCCAGAAGCGCATGTAGCGCAGGAGGGGATCGGCAGGGGAGCCGGAGAAAATCGGGAAGGCATTGGCAGCAATTGCCTGGGGATCCCGAGATCCCCCCGGGGTGACGACATCCCGGAGGAAGGGCTGCCCCAGGCGTGCCACGGTGCCCGGATGCTCCCGAAGCAGGTGCCCATGCACGGTTCGCGCCGACACCAGGGCGGAGGCGCCACCGCTGGCGGCGGGATGCACGCAGGCCAGGCCCACCCAGCGGGGGTGCACGCGCCGCTGCGAGCTATCGGTGTGCATGCCCGTGGCGGCTCGGGTTTGGGAGACGGGAATGGGCCGCTCCAGGTGGGACAGCCCGGAGTCGCACACCCGATAGAGCAGCCCGTAGGTGTGATCCGCCGGGCCCAGCACCAGGCCCATCGCCAGAAACAGCAGGCGCTGCTCCCTCTGGTCCAGCCCCTGGAGCCCCGTCACTCGCACCACCCCCCGCCCCCGTTCCAGCTGGCCCACCAGCGGCTGGCACCACTGACGCAAGAGGTGGCCTCCCCACTCCCTGGCCCTAGCCCAACCCTCGCTGGCCAATGCCTCCTCCGGCTTCTCCCGCAACGCCGCCCAGTCCATGAGGGCAGGGAGCAGCCTTTCCAGCTGGCTGTCGGCCCTGAGGGTCCAGCTCGGATCAGCCGCCAGCTCCGCGGCGGTCCAGGCCAGTCCCAAAGAGGAAGGTGGCGTCATGCCGTCAGGGCAAACAGCAGGTGCAAAGGGAGCCCGGCGAGGGGGCCAAAGAAGGCGGGATCCTCCTGCAGTATTGCGTCGTTGACGCCGAGCTCCTCCACCTGGGGTGAGCCCACCCAGCCACTGCGCTCCAGGGCTGAAAAATAGGCCGCCAGGGTTTTGTGGAGGCAACGCACGGCCACGTGTTGCCCATCCCGCCGCCAGATCTCCCCTTCAAACAGCACGTCGCAGCTTGTGAGGTAGGGATGGGCGTCTGGATCGAAAAAGAAGGGAGGCTGTCGCTTACAAAGGAAAGGGAAGAGGGGATGGGGCACGGTAAACACAAAGCGCCCCCCTGGGCGCAGGGCCTGTCGCACCCCTCGCAACACCCCTTCCATCTGCGCAAGGGTGAGGTAGTTGAACAAGAAGACCGCAAGAGCCCCATCGCAATGGCCTTCGGGCCATTGGGCTGGATCCGCCAGGTCTCGCACCTCAAACCAGGCCCGGCCGCCTGGGGCTGGCCCGGCCTGGGCTCGGGCCACCATCTGCTCGGAACTGTCGTAGCCCCGCACCACACGGGCACCGGCTTGGATCAGGGCCCGAGCCATGTAGCCCTCCCCACAGCCCAGGTCCCAGATCTCGAGCCCCTGCACGGGCGCCACCACCTCCAACACCCGCGGGCGGGCCGTGAAGTCACTCAGCAGCAGGGGCTGATCCCGGCTCCAACGGGAGGCTTGGGTGTTGTAAAGATCCCGGGTTTTCTCCATGGGGTGCTGCTCAGGCTGGTTCCATGGCCAGGGCCCGTTGATGCAGCCAGCTCCAGAAGGCATCCCGTAGGGCCAGAGCCTTGGTCATCCCCAAGGCCAAGTCGTGGCGACCTTTCGCCGTGGTGGCCATCTTGCAGGCCTGGGCCTGGAGGGTGGCTTGATGGTGATCATCCACCAGGGTGTGCAGGGTAAAAAACACCCCATCCCGCGGGGCCACATCGCCCAACCGCTGCAGCGCCTGCACAAAGGAGGGGTAGAGGGCCGGCACAATGCCTTCGGTGCCCAAGCCCAGGGCCCCCACCGCTTCAGCGGCGGAGCCATGGCTGAGCACGGAGATCAAGAGCTCTCGCCAAGCCACCACTTCAAGAGGCTCTGTGGCTGGAGATCCATCGGGCACCCCGAGGGCCCGGCGAAAGCGACGAAACAACTCGGGATGGGGCACGTTGGCCACCCACTCCGCCGGAATCCCATACGCTTCAAGGAGTTCAAGGTCTTCAGAGGAATAGCAGCCGCTTTCCTCACTCAGATTATCCAACAGCACCTGTCGATCTTCCGTTCCTTCCAGCCTGGAGATCAGGGCGGTGAGATAGCGGGGAAAGTGGGAGGAATAACCATAGTAGTGACAGGCAAAATCCTTCAACGCGCCGCGCAAATTAGGCAGATCTCCCCTAGCCATTGCCAGCAGATAGGGATGTTGGACGGCGCTGTGTTGATGGGCTTTCCTCAGTAATTCTGAGACAAAGTGAGCCACAGAAACAGTCTGTTGCTCTACGCCCCATTGCCCAGCTTTCATGGGCAAGTTGAGTCGTGATCTGTCCGCTTGCCGAGGGAGTCTAATGATTGACATCTGGGTTGGAATTGGCTTCAGCTGGGCAGGGTCGATGGGCGCCGCTGCGTCGTTGCGATCGCGATGGTGTTAAGTGGATGCCTGTCGTCTTGGTTTCATGCGAATTTCATGAATGGTTCATGAGTGTTTTATGAGTGTTTCATGAAAAGGCCTGGGAGCCACCTGCTTTCAGCCGAGTCGATTTGTCGTAATTCCCGATCAATGCCGAGGTGAGCCCAAAATCAGTGATGGCCAGCAGGCGCAGCTCAGTGTCGTGCGAGCTATTGCGGGTTTGATGCACAGCCCAGCGGGGCACATAGGCCACATCTCCCTGGGCCAGGCAATGGTCCTCCCCGCCAACGTGCAGCACCCCTTCCCCCTGCAGCACCACAAAGATGGATTCGTGGGCATGGCGATGCTTCTCATTGCTGCCCCCTGGGGCAATTGTCAACAGTCGGGCGTCCATGGCTTGCAATTGCTCGAAGGGGATCTTGCTCACCTGAAAGTTGATGCCTAGGCGCCCATCTTGATGTTCATAGTGAACAGGAAAATCCCTTGCTTGGGCCGTGCTGACGTAGCCCTGGATGGGGGGTGTTTGGGGTGCCTTGGCGGCGGTGATACACTGCCTGATTGGCTCAAATTCTTGAGGACTTGCTCCTGAAGACTCACGCATTTTTTCATCCTTAAGAACGCCATTTCAAAACGCTAAGTCGGGACAGGCCTCCTGGACCA
>JBIIJA010000114.1:0-6505 GCA_044234195.1 Cyanobium sp.
CCTCTATGCCAAGGGCCACCTGGCCATCCTGAAGGGAAACCTGGCGAGCGAAGGCAGTGTGGCGAAGATCAGCGGCGTCAAGACCCCCATCCTCACCGGGCCAGCCAGGGTGTTCGAGAGCGAGGAGAGCTGTCTGGAGGCGATTTTGGCGGGCCACATCCAGGCCGGCGACGTGGTGGTGATCCGCAACGAAGGCCCGGTAGGGGGGCCAGGCATGCGAGAGATGCTGGCCCCCACGGCCGCCATCGTCGGCCAAGGCCTTGGAGACAAGGTGGCCCTGATTACAGATGGTCGATTCTCAGGCGGCACCTACGGCCTCGTGGTGGGCCATGTGGCCCCCGAGGCCGCTGTCGGAGGGACCATAGCCCTGGTGCGGGAGGGCGACAGCATCACCGTGGATGCCGAGCAGCTCCTGATCCAGCTCAACGTGCCCGAAGAAGAGCTGGCCCGGCGCCGCTCCGCCTGGCAGCCCCACCCCCCCCGCTACAGCACCGGCGTGCTCGGTAAGTACGCACGCCAAGTGAGCTCCAGCAGCCAAGGGGCCGTGACCGACCAACCACCTGGCTAAATCTGGGGCGAGAGAAGGGCTCGCAAGCGCCGAGCCAAGGCCTCGAGCGGCAGTCCGTCCTCTGGGCGCGAGCAGCGTTCCCCCTGGGCAGCCATCCAAACCGGATGGCTGCCGTGCCACAACATCGGGCGGGTGTCGTCCTCCCGCCACGACAGAGTGAGGTTCAGATCCTCGCCACTGCGGTAGATCTCCAGGTCCAGATCCTCAGCGGTCAACCGTTCCCCCTCCGCCGAACGGACTTCCAGCCGCAGGCTGCAGTCGTCGTCCTCCTCCGTGGAGAGCAGCACCACTCCATGGCGGAGGGGTTTGCGGCAAAGATCCGCGGCAGCGGCCACCAAGCGGCACAGATCGGTGTTGGCAGCCTCAGACCAGGGCATCGATCGAGAGGATCTGCAGGTGGATGGGGCCCGGCCTGAAGCCGGCATTTGGGCCACCGTCATCGCCGAAGCGGGAATGGAGCAACTGCAGGCGGGTGATGCGGGAGGAATCGAAACGGAGGGGAAGCCCCAAAGGGAGGCCGTCCACCGGGCGGGCACGCACGGAAGGAATCAAGTCGGCAAACGGAATGGTCACCCGGGTCGGCCCCTCCACTTCCGTGCCAAATTCCTGCACCCAGCGGAGCCCTCCTGGGATCAGCTCCGTTAAGCCAGCGACTCCGTCGGCACAGGCCACGGCAAGCTTGAACCTGCGTCCTTCCCCCAGCAACACGAGCTCGAGGCCTGTGGCGAAGGAGAGATCGAGGGGAGGAGAAAAGAGGGGAGAACGCACAGAGATGAATCCTCCGCCCTCCTCGACCACCTCCCCATCGAAGCGCAGACCCTGGGTGCTCACCATGCATTGGCCACTGCTGCGACCGCCCATCACGGTGTCGTTGAGGGCGTGCCAGCCACTGAAGCCCTGCCCACTGACCAGAGTCCGAGGCGTTGCAGAGGAGGACTGGGGAGGGGATCCGCTAACGGTGTCCATGGGCTCGGGTGGTCCGGGTCAGGACCGAGGCTGGAGCCAGTCTGGCGCCACAGGGCGCTGACTGCCGCTACAGCCAGAGAGCAGGCTTAGGCGCTCACCCTCTCGGGGAGACCAGAGGCCGCAGCAGCGTCAGCCAAAATGAGCACTTCGCTCCGGGGACGAACAAGGCGGGCGGGGGTGCGCTCGGCAGGTTCCTGGGCATCCAGAAGCCTTTCGAGCGCAGGACGCTTGCTCGCACCGCTCACAAGGAAGATCACCTTGCGTGCGGCAGAGAGAGCCGGAGCGGTGAGCGTGATTCGAGGGAGGCCCTTTCCCTCCCCGGTGGTCACCCAGCGATCACTCACCAAGGGTGCGGCCGTGCCTGGGAAGAGAGAGGCGGTGTGACCGTCTTCACCCAATCCCAGCAACACCAGATCCAGGGCAGGGGGCTCGCCCCCACACAGCTGCAGCAACAAGGCCCCGTAGCGTTCAGCACTCAGCTCTGGCGTGGCTTGATCGGTGGGAACGGGGTGGAAACAGGCCTGTCGTCCAGGACCATGGGCCAGGAGCGACTCCCGAAGCAGAAGGGCATTGCTGGCCGGATCGTCTGGGCTCACCCACCGCTCATCACCTAGAAGCACATCCACCCGATCCCAGGGCAAATGTTCCTCCGCCAAGCGGCCATAGGCCGCTCGTGGAGTCCCCCCCCCTGCCAGAGCAATCTGGGCCCGATCCCGTTCGGCCAGGGCCAGGTCAATGGTGGAAGCGAGTTGTTCGGCGGTCTGCCGAGCCAGATCGTCTGCTGTTGGGGCGATCAGCAAGTGATAGGTGGTCATGGCAGCCACTCGGTGTGGAAGGAGCCGGCCCGGTCGGTGCGCTCATAGGTGTGGGAGCCAAAGCAGTCACGCATCGCCTGCACCAAGTTTTGGGGCAAGCGACCCGTGCGATAGCTATCGATGTAATCCAGGGTGCTGCTCAGGCAGGGGAGGGGAATCCCAGCCAGGGCGGCGCCAGCCACCACCTGGCGCAACCCGGGGAGTCGACGGTTCACCTGCTCGGCAAACCAGGGGTCCACCAGCAGATTCGGCAAGTTGGGGTTGGCGGCGAAGGCATTTTGGATGCGCTGCAAGAGACGGGCGCGGATTATGCAGCCCCCCTTCCAGATCTGCCCAATGGCGCTGAGATCCAAGTTGTAGTCGTGGAGCTTTGAGGCTTCCTGCAGCAGGGCCATGCCCTGGGCGTAGCTGGCCGTACAAGCCAGGATGCAGGCGTCGCGAAGGGCAGGCATGCCCTCCGCCGGATCCCCCAAGGAAAAAGGTGCCGGTGGCGGGGCGTGCAGGAGGGATTCTGCGGCCAATCTCTCGCTCCGAAGGGAACTGAGCACGCGGGCATTCAGGGCGGCGTAAATGGTGGGCACCGGCACACCCATCTCCAGCGCACTCACGACGGTCCACAGACCGGTTCCCTTCTGGCCAGCTGCATCCACGATCCATTCCACCAAGTCGCCGCCCGTCTCGGGATCCTTCGTGCGCAGGCACACCTCCGTGATCTCCACCAGAAAAGAGGCCAACTCCTCGGTCTGGTTCCAGCCGGCCAGCACGTCGGCCATGGCATCACCTCCCATCCCAGCCACCCGTTTCATCAGGTCGTAGGCCTCGGCGAGCACCTGCTCAATGCCGTACTCGATGCCGTTGTGGACGGTCTTCACAAAATGGCCCGCGCCACCGGGGCCGATGTAGGTCACACAGGGGCCATCCTCCACCTGGGCGGCCATTTTCCGCACCAAGCCTTCGATGGCCTGATAGGCGCTGAGGGTGCCCCCAGGCATCATGCTCGGCCCCTCCAGGGCTCCCTTGGCCCCGCCGGAGACTCCCATGCCGATGAAGCCGAAGCTTTTGCGTTCCAGCTCCTTCACACGGCGCTCTGTATCGGTGTAAAGGGAGTTGCCGCCATCGATCAGCAAATCCCCCTCCTCCAGGAGAGGGGAGAGGGTTTGAATCATGTCGTCCACCGGCTGCCCCGCCTTCACCATGAGCAGAATGCGCCTGGGCCGTTCGAGCATGGCCACAAAGTCTTCGAGGGTTTCAGCCCCGACGATGTCCTTGCCGGCACCCCGACCAGCAAGAAAGTCCTGGGTCTTGGCGTAGGTGCGGTTGAAAACAGCGCTGGAAAAACCGTTGCGCTCTGCATTGAGCACAAGGTTTTCCCCCATCACGCCAAGTCCAACCAGACCAAAATGGGCCTTGCTCATGGAACACACAGGATTGGGGGTAAGCCTCCAGTGTGGCCATCAGGCCAGGCCCAGGTCACCCTTGGCAGGGGCATGTCAGGAACTGCTTGCGCAAGGAGGGATCAGCCGGTGGCTCTGCAGCCCTATCCGAAGGGCCTTGGCTCGACAGCAAGAGGCAGAGGATGCTCCAAGAGAAAATCAGATCGCAGTTCCATCAGCAATCGTGCCATTTTTGACCACAACAACAATGCCGTTGCGAATGTAGAAATTTAATTCAGGCCGGTCCGCCTCTTCAATGTGATCTTTATTGACAATTGTCACATTGCGGCCGATGCGCACGTTCTTATCAAGAATTGCCCGGCGCACTGTTGTTCCCTGGCCAACTCCGATTGGCGTCCCACCTCGCTCACGGAGCACAAGGCGTTCTTGTGAGGATTCAAAGTAATCAGCCCCCATCACGAGGGAATCCTGCAACACCACATCATCTTCCACACGGGTACGCACTCCAAGCACGCAATGGTGAATGCTGCAAGCTTTCAGCAGAGAGCCCTCACCAATGATGGATTCGGTAACCTGTGCATCCTGCATCTTGCTGGGGGGCAGGTAGCGGGGACGGGTATAGATAGGGAATTTTTCATCATAAAATGAAAATGCCGGATTGGGTTGCTCCGTAAGCGCCAGATTGGCCTCATAAAATGCACCAATGGTTCCGATGTCCTCCCAGTAGTCATTAAAGAGAAAACTTTGCAGACGGTCACCCCGCGCCAGGGATGTTGGAATAATTTCCTTGCCAAAGTCAGTTGCCTGAGGATTGCTATTTAAAAGGTCAAATAGGGTCTCACGACTAAAAACATAGATACCCATCGATGCCAGGTAAGGCCGCTTCTGCGCCTCATCTGGAGGCAGGCCTAATTGGGCGGTATCCACCTTCATAGCTTCTAGATCAACACCCTTAGGTTTTTCCTTAAACTCCAAGATTCTTCCATCTGCTGTGGTGCGCATCAGGCCAAACCCTTCAGCCTGAGCCCCATCCACCGGGAGGGCACCCACGGAAAGATGTGCACCAGTATCGATGTGATGCTGCACAAACCTTCCGTAATCCATCCGATACAATTGATCTCCAGAAAGAATCAGGTAATAATCCACATCCCACTCTTGGAAAAGCCATTGATATTTGCGAACGGCATCAGCTGTACCCTCAAACCAACTCGGACTGTCTGGTGTTTGCTGAGCGGCCAAAACCTCAACAAACCCCTGACCAAAACCAGCGGAAAGATTATATGTCATCGTAAGATGCCTATTCAATGAGGCACTATTAAACTGAGTCAAGACATAGATCTTGTTGATCTCGGAATTAATACAATTCGAAACAGGTATGTCAATCAGTCGATACTTGCCTGCCAAGGGAACGGCTGGTTTAGCTCTCATTTTTGTCAATGGATAGAGGCGAGTGCCAGCACCTCCCCCAAGAATGATGGCCAGAACGCGTTTCATGTTGCCAGACGTCTCTTATGGCTTGCTGACCGTACCTGAGCGTCCGCCTATGGCGGGAGGCATGGCGACACTTCGATGCACTTCTGGGGTATCCAGAAGGATCCCTTCAATCTTCATCCGCCGCCGGGTTGAGTGCAAACAACTCCTCCAACACCCGCATGGCAGCAAGCCTTTGGTTCCTGGGCTGGGGAGAGCGCAGGTGAGTGACAGGGCCATGGAGAATCTTGTTGATGATTCCCTTCGTCAAGGCCTCAACCACTTTGCGTTCCCTTGAGGAAAGATCCGGTCCCATACGAGAGAGTGCCTTCTGCAGCTCCTGTTCGCGGATCTCTTCCAGCTGCACCCGCAAGCGATTGACAAGCGGTACCGCTTCCAAGCCATCCCACCATTCCAAGAACAAACGGGATTCCTCCTGCAGGAGCGCTTCGGCCTCAGCAGCCATTTCCCTGCGGGCTTCTTGATTGCGGGCCACCACCTCCTGGAGGTCATCCACATCGAAGCGGATGACTCCAGGAAGCTCGGTGACATCCGCGCTGATGTTGCGAGGCACACCGATGTCGATCAGCATCAAACTGGAGCGACGGTTGAGGGTCTGGAGGCGCTCGCGCGTAATCATGGGCTCTTCTGCCGCAGTGCTGGTGAACACCAGGGAACAGGTGCTGAGGCAGTGGTCCAGCTCCTCGAGGGAACGGCACTGGACCGGTAAGTCAGGGAAATCAGCGGCCAACGCTTCCGCCCGTGCCAACGTGCGATTGAGGAGCAACGCTCCTAGGCATCCCTTGGACCGCAAATGTTGGAGCAGGAGTCGGGCCATGCGTCCAGCGCCGATGACGGCCACTTGCTCCTGATCCAAGGGAACCAGGTCCTGCAGACCGCGGGATTGGCCCACCTTCAACTGGGCCAATTCCACCGCAGCAGAACTGATCGACACAGCGCCGGTACCAAGATTGGTCTCCGAACGTACGCGCTTGCCCGTGCTGACAGCTTGGTTGAGAAGGCGATTGAGGATGGGGCCCACAGACCGGTATTCCTGGCCCAAGCGCACCATCTTCTTCACCTGCGAAAGAATCTGGCCCTCACCCAGCACCAGGCTGTCGAGCCCAGCCGCCACCCTGAGCAAATGGGCCACCGCATCGGCGTGGTGATAGGTAAACAAGTGGGGGGTGAGGTCCACGAGCTCCAACCCCGACACAGCACTGAGAAAACTTCCCACTGCTTCAATGCCCTGCTCAGGATGGCGGAGCAAGGCATAGATCTCGAGACGGTTG
>JBIIJA010000115.1:0-6465 GCA_044234195.1 Cyanobium sp.
GCTCCGCAATCCTCTTCTGCGTTCTGCTCTACAAAGGCATAGCGCCGCATCAAAGTGGTGCGGTGTGCAACCAAATGGTACGTGCCCTCCTACAGCCGCACGAGCTCCTGTTTCAGTTGCTCGCGGAACAAGGCCACCGTGCTCACCAGCCCTTCCGCCAAAGGGATCCGGGCGCGCCATCCCAGCTCGGCGAGGCGGGTCACATCCAGCTGCTTTTTGGGGGTGCCGTCGGGCTTGCTGGCATCCCAGTGGATCTCCCCACCGAAGCCGGTGGCCTGGGCCACCGCTTCCGCCAGCTCGCGGATGGTGAGGTCGAGGCCTGTTCCCACATTCAGGTGATTGAGGGAGTGCCCGGCGTCATCCCTTGGCGCCTGTGGAGCGTCTGGGTCCCAGTGTTCTAGAGCAAACACACAGGCCTCCCCGAGATCATCCACGTGCAGAAACTCCCGTAAGGGCGTGCCCGTGCCCCAGCAGGTGACCGTGGGCTCCTCCCGCTCGGTGGCCTCATGGAACCGGCGGATCAGGGCGGGAAGCACATGGCTGTTGGTGGGGTGGTAGTTGTCGCCCGGCCCGTACAGGTTTGTGGGCATCAGGCTGATGGCATCGAAGCCATGCTGCTTGCGCAGCGCGGCGCAGAGCTTGATGCCCGTGATCTTGGCGATGGCATACCACTCATTGGTGGGCTCCAAGGGGCCTGTCAGCAGGGCCTCCTCGCGGATGGGCTGGGCGGCAAATTTCGGGTAGATGCAGCTGCTGCCAAGGAAGAGGAGCCGGCGCACGCCCTGGTGCCAGGCGCTCTCGATCACATGGTTTTGGATCTTGAGGTTGTCGAGCAGAAAGTCGGCCGGGAAGGTGTTGTTGGCATGGATGCCTCCCACCTTGGCCGCGGCCAGCACCACCACATCCGGCTTCTGGTGGGCCATCCAGGTCGCCACCGCCGCTGGATCCAGCAGATCCAGCTCCTGGCGGCTGGCGGTGAGGAGTTCTCCGGCTCGGGAGGGGTCTGCGAAGCCCCGCCGCTTCAGGGCCCGGCAGATGGCGCTGCCCGCCATGCCGCGGTGGCCGGCCACGAAGATGCGATCGGTGGAGTGCAGAAAAGCCATGCCGCTCAAAACCTGGGGGAATCTTCCCACCCTTTTCAAGGGAAGGTGCCGCGCACGGCCCCGCCTACGATGCAGGCCCAACCCAGTTTCTCCCGTTCCCCTCTTCCCCCTCTGGGCCATGGCTGACCCCCTCACTGTTGTTCTGTCCCCCCATGCCAGCCAGGCCCCAGGCCGCGAGAGCGGCGGCGCGGCCGTGATGGAAAAGGCGCCGGAGCGGGTTCGCAAGCCGGCTCCGCGCTACCGGGTGCTGTTGCACAACGACCCGGTCAACACCATGGAATACGTCGTTCAGACGCTCCGCCAGGTGGTGCCCAGCCTCAGTGAGGAGGATGCCATCGCCGTGATGTTGGAAGCCCACAACACAGGGGTGGGCCTGGTGATTGTGTGTGATTTGGAGCCGGCGGAGTTTTACTGCGAAACCCTCAAGGCGAAGGGCCTCACCAGCACCATCGAGCCCGAGGAGTAGCGGTGCGAGCTGGCCCCACATGGCTTGGCACCCTTCTCTATCCAGCGGCACTGGTGGCCCTTTTTCTGGTCCTCCAGCTGGTCGCCCGCGGCCTTGGCCTGCCTGCGAGCGACTGGCCGCTATTTGCCGCCCCCTGGGCCCTGCTGTCCCTCCTGTGGAGCTTGCCGCCCAGGCTGCGCAGGGTCTGGCGGGAGCCCACCCCCTGGCGCCGTCTTGGGGTGGTGGGCTCCCCTCGGCAAGTCCTGCGGGCCCTCCTTGGGGGCTGGGTGAAGGCCCTGGGGCTCTTGGCCCCGATCGCTGGGCTGTTGCTCTGGAGTGGGGTGGCTCGGTGGCAGCCGGATCTTTCCTTGGCAGAGGTGAGCAATGCCCTGGCCTTGGGGCTGGGGGTGGGGTTTGCTGAGGAACTGTTGTTTCGTGGTTGGCTCTGGGGGGAGCTGGCGCTCCATCTGGGCCGGGCCCGTGGGGCGCTGGTGCAGGCGGTGCTGTTCAGCCTGGTCCACGCCCGGGCCGACCTGGGGGTGGTGGGCTTGGTGGGCTTGCTGGTGGGTTTGCTGTTGCTCGGCCTGGCGCTCGCCCAGCAGCGCCAGGCCGATGGCGGTCTGCTCTGGGGAGCGGTGGGGCTCCATGGCGGGTTGGTGGGGGGGTGGTTTGCCCTCCTTCAGGGAGCTCTGGTGCTCAGGCCGGAGAGTCCCCTTTGGCTGGTGGGCCCAGGCGGTGCCAACCCCAACCCCGTGGGCGGGCTGCTGGGTTGGTTGGGGCTGGGCATGTTGCTGCTTGCGATGGCCCGGTCCCGAAGGCAGCCAGGGGTGCGGGGGATCACTGATAATGACCCGATGTGTCCGTGAGCAGCCATGAACCCTGTGCGTGTAGGGGTGATTGGCATCGGCAATATGGGTTGGCATCACGCCAGGGTGCTCAGCCTCCTGCGCGATGCCGATCTGGTGGGTGTGGCCGATCCGGATGAGGAGCGGGGGCGATTGGCCACGGAGCAATTTGGCTGTCGCTGGTTTCCCGACTTCCAGACCATGCTCCCCGAGGTGGAGGCGGTGTGTGTGGCGGTGCCCACCCTCCTGCATCACCGCGTGGGGATGGCCTGCCTGCAGGCAGGCGTGGATGTGTTGATCGAAAAGCCGATCGCCGCCACCCAGGAGGAGGCCAATGATTTGATTCGGGCGGCTGAGACCGCCGGTCGGCTGTTGCAGGTGGGCCACATCGAGCGGTTCAACCCAGCCTTTCGGGAGTTGCTCAAGGTGGTGGCGGGCGAAGAGGTGGTGGTACTGGAGGCTCGGCGCCATAGCCCCAATCCCGACCGGGCCAACGATGTGTCGGTGGTGTTGGATCTCATGATCCACGACATCGATCTGGTGCTGGAGCTGGCGGCTTCCCCTGTGGTGCGCCTGGCGGCGGCAGGCGGCCGCAGCAGCGAGGGACCCATCGATTATGTGAATGCCACCCTGGGCTTTGCCAATGGCGTGGTGGCCAGCCTCACGGCCAGCAAGATGGCCCACCGCAAAGTGCGGCGGCTCTATACCCATTGCCGCAGCAGCCTGATGGAAACCGATTTCCTCAACCACAACCTGCGCATCCACCGCCGCCCCCACACCACGGTGAGCGCCGACCACGGCGAATTGGTATATCGCAATGATGGCTTCATCGAGGAGGTGAGCACCACCTCCATCGAGCCCCTCTACGCGGAACTGGAGCACTTCCTCCAATGCGTGCGTGGGGTGGAAACCCCCGCGGTGGATGGCCTGCAAGCCTCCCGGGCCCTGCAGCTGGCCGATCTGATCGAGCAGTGTGTGGAGCGCCCCAATCTCTGCATGACGCTCGACGAGCCGATTTAGGGGGAGCTGGACCCCCAGCCCTCAGGCTGGGCTGGTGGCTCCTCTCCGGACGACGGGCGCTGGGCGGAAGGCAGTGGTCCCAGGATTGTGTTCTCCTTTCCCGTCGTCTGGCGTGACCAGCTGTTGCGCTCGCTCGCCATCAGATCCTCCATGGTGCGCACAAAGTAATGGAAGCCCTCGGGGCTGGCATAAGCCTCGGTGCTGCCCGTGAGGTAGAGCATCTTTTCCCGCTCCATCGCCTCCTTCAGACTCCGGTAGCGCAACCAGTTTTCCTGGTGCCGATGGAGGGCCAGCACCGCTCCCGAGAGCGCCACCCCTACGCCTGCCACCTGCAGCGCGGGCGAGATCCAGTCTTTGGGAATGATGCTGTCAGTCCGACCGGCGTAGGGGGAGAGGACGGTGATCAGAGCGCCGAGCAAGATGCCCATGAGGCGATAGCGCATGAAGGCAGCTTTGCTGGCTCGGCTCTTGCTGCCAAGCCAGGTCAGCTGTTTGTCCACTCGCTCGGTCAGGTAGGTGTCGGAGTCCATGGCCATGGGGTGGGCACAGGGCTGAAAGGTCAAAGGGGGCAACACTCCCCAGCTGTGGCGTCAAAGCTGGGGGAGGGATGGCTACTCCCGGTCGCGCTCCGAACAAACGCGCTCCATCTCCCCCACAGCCTGCATCAACGGCGAGGCGAGGGGGGTGGCTTTGTCGGCCACGTCTCGGGAGAGGCCGATTAGGTCCTTGGGGTTTTCGATGAAAGTCCGCTGACCCCACGACGCCCTGAGGTTGGCAAGAGGCCCCGGTGGCGATGACCTCCCGTTTGCACTCCCAGCTTGAGGTTGCGCATGAGCAAAAAAGACACATCCTCTTGCTAGCAACGTTGTCGCAGGATTGAGGTCTTCCTTGTGGAAACTTGTGGAAAAAAACATTGCCTCACTGCTACGTGGCTGGTTTTAGATCATCTCGGGCAGGTCATCGTCCAGCCCGGGCTTCCTTGGTCAGACCGCAGAGGGTGCGCCAGCTGCTGAAGTGTGGAGATCGACCTGGTGGATCGCCTGCACCTCAAGCCGCCCGCACCTGGGGCGCCGGCGCCACAGGGGGCTGGCCGGCCCGGCTCAGTTGCTGCAGGGCCTGCAGCTGCCAGCGGCGGCATTGGGCGGGGGAGGAGCGGTAGAAGGCATCCCAGGCTTCGGCCTTGTGGCGTCCGTAGTCGGCATCGCTCACCTGCGGATGGCGCAGCTGCCAGCCCACACGCACCGCATGGCCGATCACCACATCGAGGGCCAGATCGTCCTCGAAGCGCACCTGGGGATTGGCGGCCACAAAGGCAATCAGAGTGAGCAGGGTCTCGGTGCAGAGCTGGCGGTATTCCGGGGCTTCGATCTTGCCCAGTAGCTGCTCCACCAGGGCGGCGAAGTTGCGCTCTCCGGGGGTGAGATCGTTGAGCAGGGGGGCGCTCTCGAGCCGGTTGCGTCGCTCCAGCTTGTCGCCGATCACGATGCCGCGGCAGTGGTGGAGCAGATCCCAGATGCCTGGGTAGAAGTCACGGGGGACGCGCTGCAGGGCCCCCAGGCGCAGCCGATGTTGGAGCCAGCAGCCTCCCCGGGGCAGCTCCTCTAGGGGATCGGGCACCTCCCAGCGCACCCTTCCGCCCTGCAGGTGCAGCTCTTCCTTGCGTTGCAGGGCCGTTTTGGCGTGCTCCACATCCGCCAGCACAGCCCGCAACCGCCGGCGGATGGCGTGGGGCGGCAGGCTGCAGAGCTCCTCAAAGGCGTCGCTGGGGCTCAGGTTGGCCTCGGCGGCCAGCTCGCTGGTGAGCAGCAGGAGCAATTGCCCCAGCTGCACAGTGAGACTCCCGCTCAGCAGGCTGGGCTCCAGCCGAGCCAGGCTGTCGATGGCCAGCAACAGCTCTTGCTCCAGCATCCACTCCCGGGCATCCTCGCCGCTGAAGCGGCGGATCATGGCCGCGATCATCTTGCTCCCCTGGGGCTGGCTGATGAGCGACTGGCCGGTGTAATTGCGCCCCACCACCACCTGCTTTTGCCGCACCAGAAGATCGGTGAGGGCATCCTCCAGCTGGGGATGCACCAGGCCCATCACCCCGGCCGTGCGGCGCACCACGTTCCAGTCGCCCTCAGCTAATCCCCGCCGGTAGATCTCCTCCAGGAGGGCCATGAGCCTCAGCGAGGCCCCGCCTTGGGGGCCCCGCAGCTCGGCCCCGGGGCCAAGGCGGCGGCCCAAGAGCTCCAGCACCTCCGCCTGCTCCTGCAACGACGTGCTCGTCCAGAGCCTTTCGATCAGGGCGGCCACGGAGGTGTCCTCCAGTTCCTGCTCCTGGCGGGCCGTGAGGGGCCGGTGGCTGTGGCCTGCCGGCAGGAGCGTTTGGCGAGGCTGGAACAGCCGGCAGACGGCCTCCGCCTGGGGGGGCAACTCCACCCAGCTGGCCTCGGTGGCCACCGCATCCAAGGGGGCCAGCTGCACGGGCACCCCCTCCACTTCCCCGGCCAGCAGGCTTTCTCCCAGGTCAAAGAAGGCCTGGGGATCTCTCTGGAAGGGAATGCTGGCAATGGGGATCAGCAGCAGGGGGAGGCCCCCGCCCCGCCAGTGGCGCCGCAGGAGCCGCAGTTCGCTGGCCACCGTGTCCACCAGTTGGAGGGGATCATCGGCGAGATAAAACGTGTCTTCCTCCAGAACGGCGGGCTGGAAGGCCAGCGCCTCCCCGTTGTGGCGGTACAGCCGGGCCGTGGCCATGGTTTCCATCCGCACCGGTGGGTGGCCGCTCAGTCCCAATCGACTGTTGGCCCCCACCGTGGCCATGCGCTGGGCCAGCTCCCTGGAACTGGCCACCCGCAGCGTGCTTCGGTTGGGATCGTGCACCGGCAGGCCTGCAGCGGCCAGTTGCTGGGCGATGTCGTCCTCCTCTGGCACCAGAGCCACCAGCACCCGTTCGGCCCCGAGACACTGAAGATGGCGCCGGCCGATCGGATCCAGGTCGTCTGGGGTGATCAGGCCATGGAGCAGGAGATCCCCCAGCCAGGTGAGGCTCTGGGTCCAGAGCAAGGGCACA
>JBIIJA010000005.1:0-16859 GCA_044234195.1 Cyanobium sp.
CGCCTACGCCCAGGCCCTCGAAGGTGCCGACATGGTGTTGATGCTGTCCTCGATGCTTCACTCCATCGGCGTGGGCAACATGACGCCGGCGGGGGTGAAGCTGGTGTGTGTGGACATCAACCCGGCGGTGGTGACCAAACTGAGCGATCGGGGCTCGCTGGAATCGGTGGGTGTGGTGACGGATGTTGGGCTTTTTCTCAGCCTGCTGGTGCAGCAATTGGGGCAGTTGAAGCAGGCCTATCGTGATGGAGGAGCGAAAGCCGCTTGAACTTGAATCAGAATTGGCCAGATGGGGAGATCCTCTCTGACCTGGGAACGCTGTTTGAATGTTGTTTGCCTGTCGGAATCTCTGAAATGGGAATGTAAAATGGTGGACTATTGCGCTTCCAATAAGATCCCATACCCATGGCTGATGGCACAATGAGGGTGTTGGTGAGAATAATGTTTTGATGTTGCACATTTTGTGTGGGCCGCTTGAAGCTAAACAGTCCTCCCACAATCGGAATGTCTCCGAAAGCTCCTTCCCAAACTGTGCCAACAAGAGGGATGTATGAGCGACCGCCGCTGAGCGTGGTTTGGTTGTTAAAGCTGCTCAGGGCGAAGAGATCCATGGTCTTGATATAAACTTTGGTGTCCAAGGTGCTTTGGGAGATGCGTGATAAAGGGCGCAGAGGGTTGTCCTTCGACTTTGTCTCCTCTGCTGGATTGCCAACTTTCAGATTCACCTTGAGTTCGGCTCCCGAGCGATCTCGAAATACTGTTGGGGTGATATTCATTTCGAGGCCTGAATGAAGGGCGCTCCAACGGACCTCTTCCTTGGATAGGGCGGAGGCAAGTGCTAAGGCACTGCCGGCAGTGATGGCTCCACTTCCCGCTCCAAGGGGGGCTTGAGACAGACCCGGTAGAACAGTTTCAACGTCTTTTGATGCTGCTGAAGCATCTTTGAGGAGCTGGTTGAGACGAAGGGGGGTGGGTTGATCGATGGATGTGCTGATGGTTGAGGTGGCCTTGGATTCGAGACCATTTAAGCTGGAGATTGTGGTGCGACCAACTTCAGCATAGTCAACCCCGCGTTCGCGGCTTAAGATCTGTCTAATCCGATGTAAGGTTGGAGTGATAAAGTAATCTTCTATATCACGATTAATGGCATCCACTACATCGTACAATATGGAATCCAAAGAGGCTGCACTTTGGGAAAGTTCTTGTTCGTCGTAGTTGCTAGGTTGGAGGCGAAATTGATTAGGTTTCGCGCATGGCGGATTGGGTGTCGTTGATTTGTCGCCTCACTTCACCCATCACGTCTGCCAACTTTGCCGAGCTGGTGCTGGAAATATCGATGGCCCAGAGATCTAAATTGATTCGCTCTTTGGGTCAGTCAAGAGCTGTGATGTTTCGCTTCAGCAGCGTTCTGCCATTTTCATCACCGTAGATCAAAATGAATTTGGGTTCGGCATCCAGTTTGGATAGGGATGAGGTATCGCTGGATTTGAGAATTTTTGCGCAAGCGGGCATGCCTGTGCTTGTCAGCGCCTCTTTGATAATGCTTGGATTAGAGTAGTAAATGAAAACCGGCTCTGGGGTGGGAGGGTGCTGCAGTTTTTCTCCTGCTTGTCCACTTCCTTTGTCACGGTGCAGATCACCATGCCATTAACAACTTCTGCTTTTCCCTGGCAGACTTGCGATCCTTGGCCATGGGCTGAATGTTGAAAGGTTTCAAATCCCAGGATATTGATGAGGCTAAGAAGCGAAATTCTTCTCTTTCTGTGTGTCTTTGCTTTGTCTGTCTTCAGGCATGGCCCTTTCCTGGGGTTTGCGTAGGGAATCATGAGGAGAGTTGCGAGGCATTGCTTGTTAGATTACGATAAAATCATTAATTTGCTGAAGCAAGATCTTGTCGATTCACTCACGACTGCCTGTCTTGATCGGGCTTGTTGTCCCGTCCTTGGCCCTCTTTCCCTGTTGGGCCAAGGCGGAGGTGCAACAGCGTTGTGAAGGCACCCTGCTGGAGGCCCGCGGCAGTGCCGAGCAGGAGCGCCCCATTGACCGCCTGCGGTTTTCGCTGTCGCTAGAGGCGGAGCACCGCAACAGCGATGGCGCCCTCGCCCTGCTTCAGGAGCGCCTCGCTACCGTGCGCACCGCCCTACAAGGCCTTGAAGTGAAGGAGTTTCGGGCCAGCTCCCCCTCCACTTGGGGCCGCCCCGCCGAAGCTGGCCGCCCCCCCTTCAGCCAGGCCTCCCTGCAGGTGAGCGGCGTTTTGGCCCCCTCTCGCCTGCAGGCCTTGATTCGGCAAGTGGGAGCCCTGCCTGGGGTGCGGCTGGCACCGGTGAGCCCCGAAGCCGATCCCGTCCGCTCCACGGAGGCCCGCCGTTCCCTGCTGGCGGCCGCCTATGGCCAAGCCAGGGCTCGGGCTGCGGATGTGGCCGCCGCTCTAGCGCTCTCCCGTCTCCAACCCCTTGAGGTGCAGGTGGAGGACGACCGGCCGCCCGCCCCCGCACCGGCCCCGATGGCCGCCAAAGCTGACCTGCCTCCTTTCGACCCCGCTGAACTGACTCCGCCGAAGGACACCGCCTCCATGCTCGTGCGTTTTTGTGCGCGCTAGCTCTCGTCCAGCGCCACCAGCTCCTTGAGCTGGCTCACATCCAGTCCGCCAAGCCACTCTTCACCGCTGCCCACAATGTCGGCGGCGAGTTTGGATTTTTCGCTGATCATCCGGTCGATCCGCTCTTCCACCGTGCCGCTGGCGATGAACTTATGCACCATCACCCGGTTGGTCTGCCCGATGCGGTAAGCCCTGTCGGTGGCCTGGTTCTCAACGGCCGGATTCCACCAGCGGTCGATGTGGAACACATGGCTGGCGCGGGTGAGGTTGAGGCCCACCCCGCCCGCCTTGAGCGAGAGCAGAAACAGCTGGGGCCCCCGGGGATCGTCCTGGAAGCGATCCACCATGGCCTGGCGCTCGCTTTTGCTGGTGCTGCCATGCAGGAAAGGCACCTCCTGCCGCCAGCGCCGTTGCAGATGGGCCTGCAACAGGTGCCCCCATTCGGCGAATTGGGTGAACAGCAGGGCTCGATCGCCCGCTTCGATCACTTCCTCAAGGATCTCCTCCAGCCGTTGCACCTTCGCGCTGCGAGCTGCAAAACCAGCGTCCACCGCCTGTTCCTTGAGGGCGAGGGCGGGATGGTTGCAGATTTGCTTGAGGCGGGTGAGCAGGGCCAGCACCTGGCCATGGCGTTGCCCCAGCGGCGCCCGGGCGATGGCGTCCAGGCTGTCGTCCACGGTTTTGCGATAGAGCTTCACCTGCTCCGGCCCTAGTCCCACCCACTCCCGGAGCTCCACCTTTTCAGGCAGGTCGGAAATGATCGATTGGTCGGTTTTCAGCCGGCGCAGGATGAAAGGCCCCACCCGGGCCTTGAGATCCCTGAGCGAACTCATATCCCCGTAGCGCTCGATGGGCAGGCGGTAGCGCTGGCGGAAGAATGCCTCATCCCCCAGCACCCTGGGGTTGAGGAAGTCCATCAGGGCCCACAGCTCGCTCACCCGGTTTTCCACGGGGGTGCCGGTGAGGGCAATCCGGAATCGGCTGAGCTTGCCGGGGCGGGCTAGGTCGCGGGCGGCTTGGCTTTGCTTGGCGAAGGGATTTTTGATCGCCTGCGCCTCGTCGATCACGACCCCCTGCCAGTCGATCGTCTCCAGCAGTTCGCTGTCGCGCTGCAGCAGCCCATAACTGGTGAGCAACAAATCGATGCCATCGAGGGCTTTTTTCAGAGCGGCCTCCGTGCTAGGTCGCCGGGGGCCGTAGTGCTCCCGCACCTCTAGCTCGGGGGTGAAGCCCGCCGCCTCCCGCTTCCAGTTGGTGAGCACGGAGGTGGGCGCCACCAGCAACACCGGCCGCTTCAGTTCCTCGGCTGCCTTGAGGTGTTGCAGAAAGGCCAGCAGCTGGATGGTCTTGCCCAGGCCCATGTCGTCCGCCAGGCAGGCCCCTTGATCGAAGCGGTGCAAAAAGGTGAGCCAACCCAAGCCCCGCTCCTGGTAGGGGCGCAGCTGGCCCGCAAAGCCCTCTGGAGCGGGCAGGGGATCGGGAGCCTTCTGCTGGTGGTATTGCTCCAGCACGGCCTGCAGGCGTGGCCCGGCGAGGAAGCGATGCACCGGCAGGCGCATCAGGGTGTCGCCATCACTGGCCGTGAGGCGCAGGGCCTCATCCAGGCTCAGGCTGGGATCGGCCGCGCAAAAGCGTTCCGCATTTTTGAGATCTCCAGGGCGCAGCTCAATCCAGGCCCCTTTGTGCTGCACCAGGGGGCTGCGCTTGGCGGCAAGCCGCTCCAGATCCTTCAGGCTCAGGGTGACGCCGCCGATCATCAGCTCCCAGCGCCAGTCCAATCCTTCACCCAGGCTCAGGGCCCGCGACCGACTGGGCAGTTCCGCCTCAATGGACAGCCCCAGCCGGCTGGCCAAGCCGCCGCTGAGGCTCGCAGGAAGCACCACCCCCACCCCCACATCCCGCAGCTGGTTGGCGGCGGTGCGCACCAGCACGAAGGCTTCCGCCGGCGTGAGCTGCATCTGCTCCGGGGTGGCGCTCTCCAATCCCCGGCCCAGGGGTTCAAACACCTGCAGGGCGCGGCCCAGGCCCTCCAACAGCAGTTCGCCGGGCTGGGGCACCTCCACCTCGCCGAGCTGCAACACGTTGTCGCCCGCGGCCCACACCACCCCCGCGCTGAGCCGCAGCGTGGGCTCCGCTTCGGCCTGCAGGCTGAAGCGCAGCTCCCACAACTCCTCCCCATCGGCGGGCGTGAAGAGCTCCAAGCAGGCCCGAGCGGGCGCCACCCGCCCAGCGACGCCCTCACGCCAGTGGTGGGTGGCCGTCTCCAGGCGCTCCGTCTGCTCTGGATCCAGGGCGATGCGGCCATCCCCCCGGCCCAGGGCCTTCTGCCAGGCCGCCAGCAAGGGGTCGAGGTCTTTGGCCGCAGTCGCAAAACCATTGCGCAACTGGCCATCCAGCAGGGCCTCCAGGAGGCTGGCCACCCGCAGGCGACCGCTCCCCGGGCGGCGGCAGGCCAGGGCCCCTTCCGTTGGGGTGCCAGAGGCGACGGCGCAGGTGGCCACCTGGGGGAGCCCCGTGGCCAGCTCCTCCAGGCGCCGCCGGTCGCCTTCCCGATTGAGCAGGGGCAGCCAGCAGGCCCTCCCCTCCTCCACCTGGGGCAGCCAGCGCCCTCGGGCGATCAGGCTCTGGGCCCAGCGCTGCAGATGGCTCCACCAGCGCAGCTCATCCGCCAGGTCGGGGTGGTGGCCGGAGAGGGGTAGCCCACTGAGCCACTCCGCCGCCGCCCCCGGTTCCATCGCCAGACCTTCCACCTTCCACGGCCACCACGCCACCTGCTGGGGAATGGGTTCGCCGGCCTGGAGGGGTAGGCCGCTCCAGGCGCTTTCCGCGGAGGAGCGCCGGCCTTTGGCCGCCTGGCTGCGGCTCGGCAGGGTGAGGCTGGCGTTGGCGGGCCTGAGGGCCTCCGACCACAGGTCATGCTCCTGCAACCCGTCCGCCAGGTCGTCCCAGTTGAGGGTGAGGGGATGCTCTGGCACCCCCTGTTGGGGCTTCACCGGCGTGGCGACCCGCCAGGTGTCGGCCCAGAGCAGGAGGCGGCCTCCCGCTCCTTCCGGGGGAAACAGCCAGGTGGCGTGCAGCAGGCTCATGGCCGCGGGGCAGGCAGCAGGCGCTGGGCCCACTGGAGCAGCAGGGCACTGCCGACCAGGGGCCACCAGAGGGGCAACCAGATCAACAGCGCCCCCATCATCAGGGATGGGAGGCCCCCTGTCAGCACCTCCAAGGTCCAGGGGCCCGATCCAAACGGGCCGAAGGGCAAGGCCTCTCTCCAGGGGAAGGGGGCGGCCAGGCTGCGAATGGCGCAGATCGCGCCCACCAAGCCGGCCTGGAGATGGCCGTCATCCGGGTCGACCCGCTGCAGGTGAAAGGCCAACAGGCCATAGAAAAAGCCACAACCGGCAGCCCTCAGGGCCGGCTCCAGCCGCTCGATCCAGCTCTCAGGCCAGGGAAGGAGAAGGGCCAAAAAGCCAGAGGCGCTTCCTGCGATCAGCGCCCAGCTCAATGAACGAAGGCGCAAGTGCGCTCGATGGTCGCCGCAATCCGGAGGGGAGGGCACGCGGGGGCAGGCCATTCCGCACGGATCATGCCCTACCGCAGGCCCCTGGGCCACCCTCTACAGACTGGCTTCCCCTACAAGGGGCTCCCTGTGCCTCTCCCTGATTTCATACTTCAACCAGCGGCAGTCAAGGCCCCCGTGACTCACGGGAATCCGCTGGGATGCCTTGAGCCGCAGGGCCCCGGTGAGGGCCGGGTGGCCGCTCAAGAGCCAAAGGGTCCATCCAGGGGCTTGCTGACGGAGCCGCTGGCCGAGGGCGGCGTAGAGCGTTTCCACCTCTTCATTTTCGTTGCCTCCCAGGCGCAGGCCGTAGGGGGGGTTGGTGACCAGCACTCCAGGGCCGGGGGGTGGGGTGAAGGTTTCCGCCTCGCCCAGCTCAAAGCGGATCCACGGCGCCACCCCTGCCGCTTCAGCGTTGGCCTGGGCCTGGGCCAGCACCTCGGCGTTGTGGTCGCGCCCCAGGAGGGGCGCCAGGGGTCGCCCATCGGGGAGGGTGTCGCGGGCCAACTGGTGGGCGGCCATCACTTCCTCCTGCCAGAGGGCAGGGTCGAAATCCGGCCAGCGCTGCAGGCTGAAGGCGCGGGCTCGGGGGGGTGCTCCGGCTGGGCTGGCCATCAACCCCGGGGCCCGGCCCAGGGCCCTGCAGGCTGCCTCGATCAGCAAGGTGCCGCTGCCGCAGAAGGGATCGACAAGGGGGCAGGTCCCCTCCCAGCCGGTGAGGGCGATCAGCCCGGCCGCCAGGTTTTCCTTCAAGGGCGCCAGCCCCACGGCGGCCCGCCAGCCCCGGCGGTGCAGGCTGCCGCCACTGCCATCGAGGCTCAGCACCGCCTCCCCCCTGCGCTGGAGGTGGAGATGGAGCACCAGGTCGGGATCGTGGCGATCCACCGAGCTGCGGGCCCCCCACCGTTGCCGCTGCAGATCCACCAAGGTGTTTTTCACCTGCAGGGCCGTGAAGTGGCTGTGATTGAGCTGGGCCGTGCTGCCGCTCACCTCCACCCGCAGGGTGCGCTCTGGTGGCAACCACTCCTGCCAGGGAGCCACCAGGGGCAGCCAATGGTGCAGATCCTCCCGATTGGAGCAGGGGAAACGGGCCAGCTCCCGCAGGATGCGAAAGGGCAGGCGGGCCTGCAGGTGGAGCCTGTAGAAGCCCGCTGGGTCGATCCTGAAGGCCACAGCCCCGCGCAGGGGCTGCACGGATTCGGCCCCCAGCTGGCTCGCTTCCTGAGCGGCAACAGCCTCAAGGCCAGGGGGCACCACGGCCATGGCCGTCCACATCTCGGCGTTGGGCATGGGGGGCGCGGCCAGGAAGATGCCCCCTAGCTTGCAAACCCATGGGCCTCTCCCAAGGCCCCTGGCCTGGCTGCAGGCGTTTGCGAACACATGGGCTCCCCCGAGAACCGGCCTACGGTGCGTCCCAGCCGCCCAGCCCTGGTGCCCGAACGCTCCGTGTCCCTTGGGGAAGCCGCTCGCTTTTGGGGCCAGCTGGGTCTGGTGAGCTTTGGCGGGCCAGCGGGCCAGATCGCCCTGCTGCATGAGGAGCTGGTGGCACGGCGTCGCTGGCTCTCCGAGCGCCGCTTTCTCCATGCCCTCAACTACTGCATGTTGCTGCCGGGGCCGGAGGCAATCCAGCTGGCCACCTATTTGGGCTGGCTGATGCACGGCACCCGGGGAGCCCTGGTGGCGGGGGGTTTGTTCCTGCTGCCCTCGGTTGGGGTGTTGCTGCTCCTGTCGACCATCTATGCCCTTTGGGGGCAGCTGCCCCTGCTGGCTTCGGTGTTTTGGGCGCTGAAGCCGGCCGTGCTGGCGATTGTGGTGCAGGCCGCATGGAAGGTGGGGCGCCGCACCCTGGCCACCCCCTTTTTGATGGCGATCGCTGGGGCAGCCTTCCTCGCCCTGGCTTGGGGCCAGGTGCCCTATCCGCTGGTGGTGGGGGCCGCGGCCTTGGTGGGGGGCCTGGCGGGTCGTTGGCGGCCGGCCTGGCTGGGGCCTGGCTTGGCCGCCCGTGCCCCTGCGCGCCAGGCGAAGGGGCCCAGTGGGCTGGCCCCTGCCCCCGTCCCCGAGGAGCAGGCCGTCGCCGAGCCCCCGATCCACGACGACGCCACCCCGACCCCGGCCCATGGGCGCCCATCGCCATCCCGCCTGCTGCTCACCCTCCTGCTGAGCGGCCTGGCCCTGGCTTTGCCGTTGGCGCTGCTGAGTTGGCTCAATGGCTGGAACGGCCCCTTAGCCACCATGGCCCGCTTCTTCACCCGGGTGGCCCTGCTGAGTTTTGGTGGCGCCTATGCCGTGCTGCCCTATGTGGCCCAGGGGGCGGTGGAGACCTTTGGCTGGTTGCGGGCCGACCAGATGATCGATGGCCTGGCTCTAGGGGAGACCACTCCTGGGCCCTTGATCATGGTGGTGGCGTTTGTGGGCTTCATGGGGGGGTGGAATCACTCGAGCAGCCTGGCCTTTGCGGTGGTGGCCTCCCTGGTGGTGGTGTGGTTCACCTTTCTCCCCTCCTTTGCCTTCATCTTGGCGGGGGGCCCCTGGGTGGAGGCCAGCCGCGACAACCTGCGCCTGCGGGCCCCCTTGACGGCCATTACGGCGGCGGTGACCGGCGTGATCGCCAGCCTGGCGGTATTTTTTGCCGGGCCTGTGCTTTGGCCTGAGGCCTCAGGAGGGGCCTTTGATGGGGCGGCTTTGGGGATCTTGGGGGTTTCGCTGTGGCTGTTGCTGCGCGTTGGCTGGGGGGTGATTCCCCTCATCGGGGCTGCAGCGCTGGTGGGCCTGCTGCGGCGCCTGTGGCTTGCCGGCAGTGTCTGATCCCCAGACCACTCCGCCAGAGCCTGAGACCACCCGCCAGAGCCTGAGACCATGGGAACGCCGTCCTGTTCCCCTCTGTCATGCGTCAGGTCTGCGTTGCCGGCAGCCCGCCGCCCAATTGGGTGCGCTCTCGCCACCCCCTGGGGTGGCTGATCGAACGGGTGCTGGCCGTGGAGCCGCTGCGGCAGATTCTCTTCTGGCAGGCGCGGCGCCTGATCATCGGCACCGCCGAGCGCCGGGGCATTGCCTGGCGAGCCCGGCGGGAGGCCCTGCAGGCGATGGCCGAACCCCTCCTGCCCTCCAGCACCAATCCATCCACCACGGTGCCGGCCTACTACCGCGCCCGCTTCCATGCCTACGGGGAGGGCAATCTCTGTTGGCAGGCCGCCTGCGAGGCGGAGCAGGCCACCGATGCCATGGCCCTGAGGGTGTGGCCTGAGGAAGCCCTCCAGCCCGCCGAGGCCCAGGGTCGGTTGCGGCAGGCGATCTATGCCGCCATCGCCCCCAGCCTCCAGGGGCCGGTTCAACGGGCGTTGGATCTGGGTTGTTCCGTGGGGGTGGGCACCCGCGCCCTCAAAGACTGGCTGGAGGCCCGCCAAGGGGAGGTCGTGGCGGTGGAGGGGCTGGATCTCTCCCCCCCCATGCTCGCCGTGGCCAGGGCCCGGGAGGCAGAGCGGGCCGAATCCCCAGGACTCCACGGGGAGGGATCTCCGATCACCGTTTGGCATCATGCGGCTGCCGAAGCCACCGGCTTGCCCAGCGGCGCCTACGACCTGATCACCCTGCAATTTGTCTGCCATGAATTGCCCGGGGAGGCCACCCGGGCGGTGTTGGCGGAGGCGGCTCGCCTGCTGCGGCCCGGTGGGGTGATTGTGCAGGTGGATCAGGATCCCGATTCCGAGGTGATCCGCCGCCTGCCGGCGCCCATCGCCACCCTGCTCAAAAGCACTGAGCCCTACTTGGAGGATTATTTCTGCCTGGATCTTCCCGCAGAGCTGGAGGCGGCGGGGTTCCACCACGTGCGGCGGGAGCCCTGCGATCGCCGCCACCGGGTGCTGGTGGCGACCCGCCGCTAAGGCGTGCGTTGGAGCGTGGATCAGGCCTCAGCCTGACCAGCCGCTCAGCACGATCTTCCCAAGGCTGTGGCCGCCCTGCAGCAGGCTGTAGGCCGCGCCCAGGGTGGCCGCGCTGATCGGCTCCAGCCGGGTCTGGGCGGTGCTCACCATCCCGCCAGCCTCCACAGCATCCGCCAGCCGATCCAGGATCGCCCCTTGCTCGCCCATGTCTGGGGTGCGGTATTGGGAGCGGGTGAACATGTATTCCCAACAGAAGCGCACGCTCTTGCTCTTGAGGCGGTTGAGATCCAGCGGGCCCCGGCTGCTGACCAGTGCCACGATCGCCCCCTGGGGCCGGATGCGCTCCGCCATCACGTCCCAATAGAGGTCGGTGTCGTGGAAGTTGGCGATGGCATCCACCGTCTCCAGCCCCAGAGCATCGAGCTGGGGGCCGATGGGCTCGCGGTGATCCACCACCGCTTCAGCCCCCAGCTGTTTCACCCAGGCCTGGCTTTCGGGGCGGGAGGCGCTGGCAATCACCCGCAAGCCTGCCTGCCGCGCCAGTTGGATCGCTAGGGAGCCCACCCCACCGGCGGCGCCAAGGATCAACAGGGTGCAGCCCCTGTCCCCTCCGTTGGGATCGAAGCCAATCCGTTCAAAGAGAGATTCCCAGGCTGTCAGTCCTGTGAGGGGAAGGGCGGCGGCATCAGCAAAGGAGAGCGTGGCTGGCTTGCGTCCCGCCAGACGGCCATCCACCACCACGCTCTCGGCCTGGCAGCCCGGCCGGTTGATGGCCCCGGCAAACATCACCGCCTCGCCGATCCGAAACCGCTCCACCGCCTCCCCCACCGCATCCACCACCCCTGCTCCATCCCAGCCGAGCACCTGGGGAGGTCCGTCGGCGCTCAAGGTGCTACGCACCTTGAGATCCACGGGGTTGACAGCCACGGCCTCCACCCGCACCCGCAGGTCGTGGGGGCCGGGAAGAGGGGGGAAAGGGAAGGAGGTGTCCAGGAGCACCCCATGGGGATGGTCAGGACTGGGCCCGAGGGCGGCGACGGCTTTCATCAACGACGCAAAGAGCCTCCACTCTCATGGAGCAGGGGACCTTCAGGCCAGCTTGCCGGCCTGGGCGAGGGCCTGTAGGGCCCGGATCCGCGCTTCGATCGGGGGATGGCTGGCGAAGAGGCGCAGGAACCCGGGGGGCTCATTGATCTTGATGGTGGCGAGGGTGGGTTCATCCCTGGGGTCTTGGAGATTTTCCATCTGCCCCAGCCGGGCCAGGGCTCCGGCCATGGCATTGGGGCTGGTGAGGCGCGCCGAGCCTGCATCGGCACGAAACTCCCTGTGCCTGGAAAACCACGCCGTCACCAGCGAACCAAGCACCCCCAGCAGCACCTCCAATGGCCAAACCAGCAGCATGGTGGGAGGCGGGCCATAGCCCCGCTCCTCGCTCTGGCGGTTGGGCAGGGTGAAGGCCACGGCCCGGGCTAAGAACATCACAAAGGCGTTGATCACCCCCTGCAGCAGGGTCATCGTCACCATGTCGCCGTTGCCCACATGGCTCATCTCATGGCCCAACACGGCCTCCAGCTCATCTTCCGGCATGCCCTGCAAGATGCCTGTGGAGACGGCCACCAGGGCCCGCTGGGGGGAGGGGCCGGTGGCAAAGGCATTCCATTCCGGGGAGCCATAAATGCCCACCTCGGGCATGGGCAACCCCGCCTTGTCTGCCAGCCGGGCCACAGTGCTGTGCAGCCAGCGTTCGGCGGGGCCGCCGTTGCCGCTCACCAGCTGGATGCCCATCATTCGCTTGGCTGATTCGGCCGAGAACTGAAGGGAGATCCAGGCGCCTAGCACGCCCCACACGAAACAGCTCACCAGCAGGGGGAGCAGGGGCAGATCGGGGGGCAGCACCCCGATGGCGGTGAGGAGGCTCAGGATCAGGGAGATGGTGAGCACCACCGCCAGGTTGGTGATCAGAAAGAGAAGCGTGCGCAGAGCCATTGATCAGGTCGAGGAACGGCAAACGTCTGGGCTCCACGAAAGCTAGCCATGGCCGTTGAATCTGGCTGTCGTCTTCGCAGACCCTTCGCCCGCCGATCCGCACCGCCTTGCTCCGCCTGGCCCGGCCTGGCCCCGCGTAGCCTCGTGCCGCATTGTTCCCGCCCCATGCCCGTGCAAAACCGCTGGTCGGAGGCTGCTGCCCGCGAGGCGATCGAGCGCTACGGCAGCCAGGGCATCAGCGAGCCTTTGGCTCTGCGCACCTACAGCGCCCGGTTGCTGGGGGCCGATCCTGAGCTGGTGCTGCACGGCGGGGGCAATACCTCGGTGAAAACCACGGTGCGTGGTCTGCTGGAGGAAGAGATCTCTGTGCTCTGCGTCAAAGGGAGCGGCTGGGATTTGGCCACCATCGAGCCGCCGGGCCATCCCGCTGTGCGGCTGGAGCCCCTCCAGGCTCTGCGCGCCTTGGAGACCCTCAGCGATGAGGCCATGGTGGCCGCCCAGAGGCAGAACCTGATCGATCCAGCGGCCCCCAACCCGTCGGTGGAGGCCCTGCTCCATGCCTTCCTGCCCCATCCCTTTGTGGATCACACCCACTCCACGGCCCTGCTGGCCCTGGCGGATCAGCCTGACGCTGCCGCGGTGTGCAGGGAGGTGTATGGGGATCGGGTGCTGCTGGTGCCCTACGTGATGCCGGGCTTCGCCCTGGCCAAAGCCTGCGCGGCCGCCTGGGATGAAGCCACTTCCCGTTTGCCGGCGGATCAAATCGAGGGCATGGTGCTCCTCCAGCACGGCCTCTTTTCCTTTGGCCCCACGGCGGAGCAGAGCTACGGGCGCATGATCGAGCTGGTGCGCCTGGCGGAGGAGCGGCTGAGCCAGGGCACCCGCTCCCTGCACAGCGTGGCTCTGCCGGAGAAGCCGGTGACGGCGGCGGCCCTGCTTCCCGTGCTGCGGGGTGCCCTGGCTCGGGCGGCCCATGGCGTGGGCTGCGCGACGCGCTGGGTGCTCACCCTGCGGGCCACGCCTTTGGCCCGTGCCGTCACAGATGATGCCCGGCTCTCCGATTGGGCGGCTCGGGGCGTGGCGACGCCCGACCATGTGATCCGCACCAAGGCCCAGCCGCTGGTGTTGCCCGTCCCGCCAGCTGCCGCCGGGGCCGACGGAGCTCCCACCCAAGCTGATCTACACGCCTGGCGTTCCCAAGTGGAGGCCGCCCTGTCGGCTTACATCCGCGACTATCAAGCCTATGTGACCCGCCAAAACGCTCGGGTGGGCGGCAGCAAAACCCCCCTGGATCCCCTCCCCCGCGTCTTGGCCCTCCCGGGGGTGGGCCTGATCGGCGTGGGCAAAGGGGCGGCCGATGCGGCCGTCACGGCCGATATTGCCGAGGCCTGGGCCCAGACCCTGCTGGCGGCGGAGAGCATCGGGCGGTTCCAGCCAGTGGGCGAGGCTGACACCTTTGATATGGAGTATTGGAGCCTGGAGCAGGCCAAGTTGGGCAAGGCGGCGGAAAAGCCCCTGGCTCGCCAGGTGGTGGTGATCACCGGCGGGGCTGGGGCGATTGGCGCAGCCACGGCTCTGGCCTTCGCTGCCCAGGGAGCTGATGTGGCCGTTCTGGATCGGGATGGGGAGGGCGCCCAGGCGGTGGCGGCGCGCTGCGGTAAGCGGGCCCTCGCCCTGGCCTGCGATGTCACCGATGGGCAGGAGGTGCGCGCCGCCTTTGCCCAGGTGTGTGCGCATTTCGGGGGGATCGATGGAGTGGTGAGCAATGCCGGTGCCGCCTGGACCGGGGCCATGGCCACCTTGAGTGACGGGGATCTGCGGGCTTGTTTTGAGCTGAATTTCTTCTCCCATCAAGCCGTGGCGCAAGCCGCTATGGCTATCTTCCGCAGTCAAGATGGGGCGGATCTGGAGGGGGCAGCCTCCGAGAGCGCCGGCCGACTCGGTGGTCAGCTGCTCTTCAACGTCAGCAAGCAGGCCCTCAATCCTGGCCCCAACTTCGGTGCCTATGGCATCAGCAAGGCGGCCCTGTTGGCGCTGGTGCGGCAGTATGCCCTTGAGGAGGGTCCGGCTGGCGTGAGGGTGAATGCGGTGAATGCCGACCGCATCCGCTCCGGTCTTTTGGATGACTCCATGATCCGAGAGCGGGCCGCGGCCCGGGGAGTGTCGGAGGAGGTCTACATGGCCGGCAATCTCCTGGGGTTGGAAGTGCGGGCCAGTGACGTGGCGGAGGCATTTGTGGCTCTGGCCAGGGCTGAGCGAACCACCGGCGCCGTGCTCACGGTGGATGGGGGGAATGTGGCAGCAATGGTGCGCTGAGGGCCGGACGCCCCCCCCGCGCTAAAGCCACCGCCAACCCGATCCAAAGAAGCACCAACACCAGGCAGAGGGCGGTCCAGGCGGGAAGGCCCCAGCGGCTCACCGCCAGGGGTGCCACCACCGTGATCACCCCTCCAGCCACCAGGGGCTGCAGCAGCAGCTGCTTGATGGAGAAGGGCGTCAGCACATCGCCCTGGTCCTGGGGGTCGGCCATGTTGAGCAGCAGCAGGCCGCTGGCGGCGACCCCGGTGGCCTGGCCGAAATCAATCAGGCCCCGTTGAAACCAGGGCTCAGGGAGCATCCACCGCCCTGGACCGAGCACCACCAGCAGATTCCAGAGCAGTCCGGCCACCCCGAGCACCAGCAGGGGTTTCCAGAGTTGGCTTAGGGAGGTGAGGTCGAGGCAGGCCGTGGCCGCGGTGATCAGCAGATCGGCGGCCAGGGTGCCGAGGCGGTTTTGGATCGCCGCAGAGGCCAAGGGAGCTCCCCCCGTGCGCTCCAGTAGCAGCCGCACCAGCACCGACCCCACCAACGCCAGGGGAAACACCGGCAGGGTGTCGATCACGGTGGCCACCCCGGCTGGCAGGTGGGGTGCCAGGGCCCGCAAGCCCGCAAGCAGTATCCAGCCCAAGCCCACCGCCAACCCGGCCAGGGCCAGGTTCACCGCCCAGGCACGAGCCTGCTCCAGCCGCTGGCCTAACGGCCCCAGGCCTGCACCCTCGCCCACCGGGAGTGTGGCCACTTCCGGTGCCTTTGCCGTGGAGGGGGCCACCGGCGCTGCCACCCACCCCCGCCAACGAGCCACCACCACCAGCAACCCTCCCACCAGGGTGGAGGCCAGCAGCCCCACCGTGGCCAGGGCGAGCCCCAAAGCTTCTGCCCCCTCCACCCCCAGCTGGGCGTAAGTGGGGGCCATGGCCGCCGCTGAACCGTGGCCCCCCTCGTAGGCCACCTCGATCAAGCAGGCCATCACCGGGCTCACCCCCAGCCAGGGCTGCAGCACCAGCAGCACCACCAAGCCCCCCACCAGGTATTGACCAAAGGCCAGGGTGAGGGAGAGCAACACCTGGGCCCGCAGGGGATGCCAAAGGCCCCCGGGTTGGGGCAGGGGCTTGCCCACCAGCAGGCTGCCGAACACCAGGGTGAGCAGGATCAAGGGCAGCCCTTCCCAGAGCCGCATCACGCCCACTGGCAGCAGGGGCCAGGGCCCCTGGGGACCGAACAGCAGGCCCACCACACCGGCCAGCAGGGCCTCGGGGATGCCCCAGCGGTGCACACCCAATCCCCGCCCCAAGGCCGTGCCCACCAGGAGGAGCAGGGGCAGACCCGCCACGGCGAGGGCCCAAATGACGAGGGGTTGCCCGAGCACGAGCACGGCCCCGCTCATCGGGGGAGCCCGAGGTGACGTCTAAAAAATGCTTCGGTGGCTTCCAACACCTGGGCCTGCACGGCCCCGGAGCGGAAGCCGTGCCCCTCCCCGGGAAAGAGATAGATCTCCACCGGCACGCCCCGTTCGCTCAGGGCCAAGGCCAGCCGTTCGCTCTGGGAGGGGGGCACCACCCTGTCGTCCAGGCCGTGGAAGAGGATCACGGGCCGTTGGATGCGAGCCACCTGCTGCAGGGGCGAGCGGGCCTCATACAGGTCCCGAGCCTCCGGCAGGGGCCCTACCAGACCATCGAGGTAGTGGGCTTCGAAGCGATGGCCCTCCTGGGCCAGGCTCTCCAAATCCACCACCGGGTAGCGGCAGGCGGCGGCCTGCAGCCCACCGCCTGCGGCCAGGGCGCCGAGCACCGTAAAACCGGAGGCGCTGCTGCCTTCCATGGCCACCCGCTGGGCATCGGCACGTCCACTGGCCACCACGGCCGCCGCCGCCGCCAGGCAGTCGCCCACATCCAGCACCCCCCACTGGCCCTGCAGCCGTTCGCGGTAGGCCCGGCCAAAGCCGCTGGACCCCCCATAGTTCACATCCACCACGCCCCAGCCTCGGCTCGTCCAGAACTGCACCACCAGGTTGAGGCCGTTGCGGGCCATGCCGGTGGGGCCGCTATGGGCGCGGATGAGCAGGGGGCTATCGGGGTGAGCGCCGCCGATGGGGGGGTAATACCAGGCGTGGGTGGGCTCCCCTGTGGCCCCAGCAAACCAAAGGGCTTCCGGGGTGCTGATCTGCCCGTTCCGCAGCGGGCTTGGGGCGGTGGGGGTGTGGCTCCAGGTGCCACTGGCGAGGTCGATCTCTAGAAGCCCTGCCAAGGCCTGCGGCGCACTGGCGATGGCCACGAGGCGTCCGGCTTCGGCGCTGAGATCGGCCAGGTCTGGGAAGGGCACTCCCAGCGGCTGCCAGCGCCAGGAGGGTTTGGCGCCTGCGGGGGCCTGCTCCAGCCGCCCCAGCTCCCAGCTCCCCTGCCGGCAAGCCGCTGCCACCAGTTGATTCCCATCCCAGGCGGTGGTACGCAGACCGGCCACCCACTGCGGCACGCCAAAGTCGGCCTCCATCGGCAGAAGGGGTTCCCCGGGCAGGGGCGAGGAG